>CADBMK010000189.1 GCA_902795785.1 uncultured Bacteroidia bacterium
GTTTACACAGACTGCAAGCAGCTCTATGCCCAGGTGGATCTTGGATGGAAATCCGAGAAGTGGATTGCCGACGGCTCTCTCGCTTTCAGGAATACTACCTTCGAGGATGTCAACGTGGACCTCTTCGCTCCTTCAAAGGTATCGGGAAACCTGAACGTAATGTATCTCTTCCATTCACGCGCAAAGGCCGGAGTGCTTGCCGACTTTGCTTCAAGGAGGAATGTAGGCAGTGCCGTCTTTGACAACGTCTATATCCCGGGCTACCTTGATCTCTGCCTTGTGGGAGAGTATGAATTCAACAGGAAGATTTCCTTCTGGGCAAGGGGAGAGAACCTTCTCAACCGCGATATCCAGAGAAATTTCGGCCATGTTGAAGGAGGCATCGGCCTGATTGCCGGAGTGGTCTTCAGCCTTTAGGCTGGGACTTGCTAAACCTGATAATTTTTGGTATATTTGTCCGTTTATATAAAGCATTGACTAAATGTTAGAAAACGAAGAAATCAAGAAGGCGGAAGAACAGTATTCCGCAAACAGTATCCAGGTCCTCGAAGGCCTTGAGGCGGTTCGCAAAAGACCTTCCATGTATATCGGAGATATCGGTGAAAGGGGACTTCATCACCTTGTATATGAGGTGGTGGACAACTCTATCGATGAGGCGATGGCCGGTTACTGCAATACTATAGACGTAGTCATCACAGAAGATAATTCCATCAAGGTTACGGATAACGGCCGCGGTATTCCTACTGGAATGCACGAAAAGGAGCACCGTTCCGCCCTCGAGGTGGTTCTTACCGTCCTTCATGCGGGAGGTAAGTTCAGCAAGAGCAACTACAAGGTGTCCGGAGGTCTCCATGGTGTGGGTGTATCCTGCGTGAACGCCCTGTCAGACCTTCTCATCGCAGAGGTTCACCGTGACGGCAAGATTTTCCGTCAGTCTTACTCAAAGGGTAAGCCGACATCAGCCGTTGAGGTTGTGGGCGAGAGCAACCAGACCGGAACAACCATCCTCTTCCATCCAGATGCGTCAATCTTCACCACTACGACAATCTATAAATACGATACCCTCGCAAACCGTCTCCGTGAACTTGCATACCTGAACAAGGGCATCAAGATCACCCTTACTGACATGCGCGAGATGGTGGATGAATTCGTGACCGACGAGAACGGCGATTCAAAGACCACGGGAAGGCAGATTTACAAGTCTGAGACTTTCTATTCTGAGAAGGGTCTTTCAGAGTTTATCAATTACCTCGATGCCGGCGCGGACCATCTTATCCCAGAGCCTGTCTGCGTTCAGAGCGATAAGATCATCCCTATCGACATTGCGCTCCAGTACAATAACGGTTACAGCGAGAAGATTTATTCTTACGTCAACAACATCCATACTATAGAAGGCGGTACTCATCTCCAGGGTTTCAAGATGGGTCTTTCAAGATCACTGAAGAACTATGCAGAGAAGAACAACCTCCTTGCAAAGTTCAAGGGCGACCTTGCTCCTGAAGATTTCCGTGAGGGCCTTACGGCCGTGATTTCCGTCAAGGTGGCAGAACCTCAGTTCGAGGGTCAGACCAAGACGAAACTCGGCAACGGCGAGGTTACTTCAGCGGTTTCACAGGCCACTTCACAGGCAATGGACGAGTACCTTGAGGAGAACCCTAAATTCGGACGTATCATCATCGAGAAGATCGTTCTGGCTGCAACTGCCCGCAACGCTGCCCGCAAGGCGCGTGAGATGGTCCAGAGAAAGACTGCCATGGGCGGCGCCGGAATGCCTGGTAAACTGGCTGACTGCTCCGAGAGAGATGCCGAGAAGTGCGAGATCTTCCTTGTCGAGGGAGATTCCGCAGGCGGTACCGCAAAGCAGGGCCGTGACCGTAGAATCCAGGCCATCCTTCCTCTCCGAGGCAAGATTCTCAATGTGGAAAAGGCTGCCGGAGACAGAGCCTTCGATTCTGATGAAATACGCAACATCTATACGGCTCTCGGCGTTACCGTGGCCAAGGAAGATGAGAGCGGTGAGAAGCATATGGACCTGAGCAAACTTCGTTATCACAAGGTCATCATCATGACCGATGCCGATGTCGACGGTTCCCATATCGCCTGCCTTATCCTGACGTTCTTCTTCCGTTATATGTTCGACCTCATCAAGAACGGATACGTTTATCTTGCAACACCTCCTCTCTACCTTGTCAAGAAGGGTAAGGAAGAGATTTATTGCTGGACGGAACAGCAGCGCGACGAGGCTTCAATGAAGCTTGGAAAGGGCAGTGACAAGGGTTACACCGTTCAGCGTTACAAGGGTCTCGGTGAAATGAGCGACCAGCAGCTTTGGGATACCACAATGGATCCTGCAAAGCGCCGTCTGCGCAAAATTACCATCGAGAATGCGGCTCAGGCCGAGAGAACGTTCTCAATGCTTATGGGTGACGATGTTCCACCAAGAAGACAGTTCATCGAAGAGAATGCCCACTATGCAAACATCGATGCATAGCCGGCTCTTAATATAAAACACTTAATACAGGTATGTTAGATATTTTTGACAGAATCGCCAGAGATTCAGGTGGTCCAATTGGACAGTATGCAGCGCAGGGTTTCGGATATTACATGTATCCAAAACTTGAGGGTGAACTTGGACCTCACATGATGTTCAATGGAAAACCGGTCCTTAACTGGAGTCTTAATAACTATCTTGGTCTTGCCAACCATCCTGAGGTCCGCAAGGCTGATGCTGAAGGCGCAGCAAAATGGGGTCTCGCTTACCCTATGGGAAGCCGTATGCTTTCAGGTCACACAGCACTTCACGAGAAACTCGAGAAGATGTTCGCCGATTTCGAGAAGAAGGAAGATGCCTTCCTCTTCAACTTCGGCTATCAGGGAATCGTTTCGGCTATCGATTGCCTTACTGCCCGTCACGATGTTATCGTTTACGACGCCGAGGCTCATGCCTGCCTTCTTGACGGTATCCGTCTTCACATAGGCAGCAAGTACAAGTATCGTCACAACAATATCGTTGACTGCGAGAAGGTGCTTGCAAAGGCTTGCAAGGAAGCTGAAGAAAGCGGCGGAGGAGTGCTCCTCATTACTGAAGGTGTGTTCGGTATGACCGGCGCCCTCGGTATCCTCGACAAGATCGTAGAACTCAAGAAGAAGTATCAGTTCCGTATCTTCGTAGATGACGCCCACGGATTCGGCCTCCTCGGAGAGCACGGACGCGGAACATCTGAGGAACTCCACTGCATGGACGGCATCGACCTCTATATCGGTGCGTTTGCAAAGAGTATGGCTTCAATCGGCGGTTTCATCGCCGGTCCTAAGAATATCATCAACTATCTCCGTCTCAACATGCGCTCCCAGATGTATGCCAAGAGTCAGCCTATGGCCCTCGTTTATGGTAACATCAAGCGTCTTGAGATTATTATGAGCCCGGAGGGAGACGCGCTTCGTAAGAAGTGTCTTGAGATCACCCACGCCATCCAGGATGGTTTCCGCAAGGAAGGCTTCGATATCGGAGAGGCTGAGGCCTGCGTAACTCCTATCCACATCGACGGCGGAGGAATCGCACAGGCAACAAAGATCGCCAAGGACCTTCGTGAGAACTACGGTGTATTCTGCTCAATGGTGGTTTACCCTGTTATCCCTAAGGGAATGATCATCTTCAGGATTGTTTCAACCGCGGCGCACACAATGGAGGATGTCAACTACACTCTCAACGCTTTCAAGGAAATCAAGGCTAAGCTTGACGCTGGAAAGTATGACGGAGACGATATCGCTGCCATGACGCTGTAAGCTATTAACAATAAATAGATTGACTATGAGTCCGGAATTTTTCAGGGACAAAGTTATCATTGTTACAGGAGCCAGCTCGGGAATCGGGTTGGCTTCTGCCAAATTATTCGGATCCTACGGCGCCAGGGTCGTGATTGCGGCAAGGCGTCTGGATAAACTTCAGGAATTAGCCCCTTCCGTATCGCCTGACAGGGAGAAGGTCCTCTGCGTGAAGGCCGACGTCTCCCGTGAGGAAGACTGCAGGAATCTGATAGACGAGACCGTACGCAGGTTCGGAAGGATTGACATCCTCGTGAACAACGCCGGAGTTTCTATGAGGGCGATGTTCAAGGACCTGGACCTGAGCGTCATCAAGACACTTATGGACGTTAATTTCTGGGGTACGGTTTATTGCACCAAGTTTGCCCTTCCTTATCTTCTTGAGTCCAAGGGCTCGGTGGTGGGGGTCATTTCAATCGCGGGCTATTCGGCACTTCCTGGAAGAACGGGCTATTCTTCTTCCAAGTATGCCGTGCGCGGTTTCCTCGATACTGTCCGTATAGAACATATCAAGGACGGTCTCCATGTCCTGGTGTTTGCTCCGGGCTATACTGCCTCCAACGTGCGTAACGCAGCCCTTACGGCCGACGGCTCCGCCCAGGGCGAGACTCCTCTGGATGAGGATAAGCTGATGAGCGCTGAGGCTGTTGCCCTCAAGATGGCTAAGGCCCTTTACAGGAGGAAGTCCCACAGTATCCTTACGGCCCTTGGAAAGGTGACCGTGCTTGCGCACAATCTTTTCCCTGACCTTACGGATAAACTTACTTATAAGTACATTGCAAGGGAGGCTAACAGTCCTTTCAAATAGCAACCATAATCCTTGACAGTATGAAAAAGATCACGCTGCCCGGCAAGCCCGGAATCTGGCTTCCGCTGATCGCTCTTTTCATTATTCTCGTGCTTGTTTTCCCTCGTTCCCCGAGGTTTAAGTACAACTATAAGAAAGGTGGCGTATGGAAGTATGAAACACTTGTTTCCCAGTTTGCATTCCCAATCCTGAAGACGTCGGAACAGATCCAGGAGGAGAAGTCCCGCCAGGGTAACGGCGTGATACCTTTCTACCGTTTTTCCGAGGAGGATGCCGGTGAGATTCTCCGCAGCGTTGAGCACATCAGGATGGAGGGTTTCAGTTCGCTGAAGCCCGGCGTCATTACCGTACTTTCAAGCATCTTGAACAGGGGAGTCGTGGCCGATGAGGAAATACGTAAGTCGGAGAGCGACCTGGTGTATATCCAGAAAGGCAAGAAGGCGCAGAAGACCCCGGTTTCCGAAATCTACTCCGTTTCAGACGCACGCCGTTTCCTGTCTTCTGAAGTTCAGAAGAAGGCTCCCGGAGTGAACGTGGATTCACTTTTGAATGCGACGGGAGTGTACAACTGTATAGGTTCCGACCTCGTTTTTGACCGTCAGACGACGAGCCTCGTCAGTGAAACCCATAACAGGATTTCCCCTACGATGGGAGTCGTGGCAGCAGGAAGCGTAATCGTGTCAAAGGACGAGTTGATTACGGCGGAAATCGCCCAGGTGCTTGACTCGTACAAGGTTGAGTATGAGCAGGCTACGGCCTATAAGGGGGCGCGTTTCGGCTATTGGTTCGGCAATATCCTCCTGGCGGCCGGTTTTGTGCTGCTTATCTATTTGATGATCAGCAATACCAACCCTCTTATCTTTGAGGATTACAACAGGTACTGCTATCTTCTTCTGGTGTTTGTAATATCCACGGTTGTGGCTGTGGTGGTGGGAAGGATGAGCCCTGAAACCCTCTATATGGTTCCTTTCACCCTTACCGCCCTCTACCTTCAGGCTTTCTTCAAGAACAAGGTCATTCTTCCGTTCATAGTCATATCCCTCATCCCGATGCTGGTTTTCTGTCAGGGCGGTGTGGTGCTCTTCGTACTGTTCACCGTAGCGGGCATCGTGGATATGGCCGTGTTCAAGTATTTCTCCCAGGGCTGGAAGCAGTTCATCGCGGCCGGTATCGTCTTCGTAGTTCTCTTCCTGCTGTACTGCGGCTTCGTGTTCATCGACCAGGCTGACGGTTTCTTCGGCAGAAGGGTCCTTTATATGTTCATCGGTTCCATGCTTTCGGTTGCGGGCTACCCTCTGGTGTATCTCTTTGAAAGGATTTTCAACCTTGTGTCAAGTTCCCGCCTGAGTGAACTCTGCGACACCAATTCCAAACTCCTCAGGGAACTGGAACATACGGCTCCGGGAACCTTCCAGCACAGTCTCCAGGTAATGACCATGGCAGACGTAGCGGCCAGAAGCATCGGCGCAAACGCCCTTCTTGTGAAGGCCGGCGCCCTTTATCACGATATCGGAAAGATGAACAACCCTCTGTGCTTCGTGGAGAACGAGTCACTTCTCAGGAACGACGGCGAGGGACGCTATCACGCCAGCCTTTCTCCGGAGGAAAGTGCGGCCGACATTATCCGTCACGTGAGCGACGGACTTGACATCGCCACGAAATACCGTCTTCCTGACGTCATCAAGGACTTTATCCGCACCCATCACGGTACGACGATGGCCGCCTATTTCTATGACAAGTATGTAAGCGAGGGAGGGGACCCGGGCAATACCGCCCCGTTCACCTATCCGGGCGGCAGGCCTTCAACCAAGGAACAGATTATCCTTATGCTCTGCGATACAATAGAGGCTGCATCCCGTACCCTTCAGGACCACAGTCAGGAGGCTTTTGCGACCTTTGTAAAGGGAGTGATTGACTCCAAGATGGAGAGCGGACAGTTTGAGGATTCAGACATATCAATCAAGGAGCTGAACACTATCAACGAGGTGATTGTAGGATACCTGTGCCAGCTCTATCACGAGCGTATCACTTATCCGTCGAGGTAGAGAAGCATTTTTGGTTAGTTCGTTGAAAATGCTTATCTTTGGCGGCTTTTTGGAAAATATATAAAAACATAAGATAAAATGAATTTAGTAAAGAATCAGAAGGACGATCTCAACATTGAGCTTACCCTTACAATTGCAGCAGACGATTATGCTCCAGTCAGGAAGAAGAAACTCAATGATTACAAGAGAAACGCAGAGTTCAAGGGCTTCCGCAAGGGTATGGCCCCTATGGGAATGATTGAGAAGATTTACGGTGGACAGGCACTCGGAGACGCTATCAACAGCATCATCGACGAGCAGCTCAACAAGTTCATCAACGACAATAAGCTCAACATCCTCGGTGAGCCTATCTCAAGTGAGGATCAGAAGGAAATCGACTGGAAGGAAGGCAATGACTTCGAGTTCAAGTTCGACCTCGGCCTCTCTCCTGAGATTACCTTTGAGCCTTCTAAGGAGGACAAGGTTCCTTCATACAAGATCGAGGTTTCTGACAAGGCCAAGGAAGAGTACAAGGAGAACCTTCTCCGTCAGTACGGCAAGCTTGAAGAGGGCGAGACCGTAGGCGAGGAGGATTTCGTAATCGCTGACTTCGTTTCTGAAGAAAAGACCGTTGAGGGCGCTTATGTAGCAGTTCGCAGCGTAGCGGATTCTGAGAAGAAGAAGTTCATCGGCAAGAAGGCCGGCAGCAAGTTCAAGCTTAATGTCAACAAGGCATTCACAAACGAGACCGACAGGGCTGCAATGCTTAAGGTTAAGAAGGAAGAACTTGAGGCTCTCAACCCTGATTTCAACGTGACCATCGTAAACGTCAAGACTTTCGTTCCTGCTGAGGCTAACCAGGAGACCTTCGACAAGATCTTCGGTGAGGGCAAGGTTAAGAGCGCTGAGGATTTTGATAAGGCAGCAGTTGAGCAGCTCGAGGCTAACTACAAGCAGGAGTCTGACTACCGTCTCGGTAAGGATATCAAGGCTGAACTCGTTAAGAAGGCAGCTGTCAAGCTTCCTGAGGAGTTTCTCAAGAGGTGGCTTGTAAAGGCTAACGACGGCAAGTTCTCAAAGGAGGAAATCGAGAAGGAATTCGCAGGTTTCGCTGAGGACTTCAAGTGGCAGCTTCTCCGTAACAAGCTCATCAAGAAATACGAGATCAAGATTGAGCAGAAGGACCTCAATGACGCTGCTGAGGGATATGTTTCATACCAGTATGCAATGTACGGTATGGGCAACGTTCCAGAGGCAATGATCAAGGAGGCTGCTCAGAGAATTCTCGCAGACGAGCGTCAGGCACGTCAGCTCATCGAGAACATCGAGGACCAGAAGGTTATCGAAGCTGTTAAGAACGTCATCACACTTCAGTCAAAGAAGACGACAGTTGAGAAATTCCGCGAACTCAAATAAAAAAAGTCGCAGAATTACCGTATATTTATCAGGATGTGCGCGGAATACGTACGTCCTGATTTTTTTAACCTGACAAATAGGATTTCATTATGGATAACAAGAAAGAATTTGAAAGATACGCCGGCCTTGACAGGGGCATCAGTTCGATGACCCTCCACCGTTACGGTGCGGCGATGGATGCTTACATCAACCCAACCATCATAGAGGAGCGCAAGCTCAATGTGGCTTCAATGGATGTGTTCAGCAGGTTGATGATGGACAGGATTATCTTCCTCGGTGTTCCTATCGATGACGATGTGGCCAACATCATCCAGGCTCAGCTTCTTTTCCTCGCATCCAACAGCGATTCAACTTCCGATATCAATCTCTATCTCAATACTCCGGGTGGACAGGTCTCATCGGGACTTGCCATCTACGATACAATGCAGTTGGTAGAGCCCGACGTGGCCACCATCGTTACTGGAATGGCCGCTTCAATGGGTTCTGTGCTTCTTTGCGCCGGAGCAAAGGGCAAGCGCTCTGCGCTTCCGCACGCTCGTGTGCTGATCCATCAGCCGCTTGGCGGCGCCCAGGGTCAGGCAAGCGACATCCTCATTGCAGCCAAGGAGATTGACAAGACAAGGACAGAACTTTACAACATCATTTCAGAGCACAGCGGACAGCCTTTCGAGAAGGTATTCGCCGATGCCGACAGGGATTTCTGGATGTCTGCCGCCGAGGCTAAGGAGTATGGAATGGTTGACGAGATCCTCGTCAGGAGAAATAACAACAGGGAGAAGTAAACGTGGCTAAGAAGAATAATCCAAAACACTGTATGTTCTGCGGCCGTAGTGAGCACGATGTTCCTTTCATGCTTACCGGTCAGGACGGCTATATCTGCAGCGACTGCGTCAAACTGGCCGCCGATTATCTCAAGGAAATTGAGAATGTGGGCAAACCAAAGGACTCAAAGCCCAAGGGCGGTCTGAAACTCAGCAAACCTAAGGAGATCAAGGCCTTCCTGGACCAGTACGTGATTGGTCAGGACAGGGCGAAGAAACTACTCGCCACGGCTGTATATAACCATTACAAGAGAATTTCACACAATCTTGACGGCAATCAGGCCGACGATGTGGAGCTGGAGAAGTCCAATATCCTTATGGTCGGACCTACGGGAACGGGTAAGACCCTTCTTGCAAGGACCATCGCCCGTATGCTTAACGTTCCTTTCACGATTGTGGACGCAACCGTCCTTACCGAGGCGGGATATGTGGGTGAAGATGTGGAGAGCATCCTCAGCCGTCTTCTTCAGGAGTGCGACTATGACCTCAGGCATGCCGAGAGGGGAATCGTCTTCATCGACGAGATTGACAAGATCGCCCGCAAGAGCGACAACCCTTCAATTACGAGGGACGTCAGCGGCGAGGGCGTACAGCAGGCTATGCTTAAACTGCTCGAGGGTAATGTGGTGAACGTGCCTCCTCAGGGAGGACGCAAACATCCTGAACAGGAGTTCATCCACGTCAATACCCAGAACATCCTCTTCATCTGCGGCGGTGCTTTCGAAGGCATTGAACGCAGGATTGCCGCCAGGATGAACACACAGGTCATCGGATTCTCAGCGTCTGACAAGAAGAAGGTGGATAAGAACAACCTCCTTCAGTATGTCTCCGCCCAGGACCTTCGCGCCTACGGCCTTATCCCGGAAATCATCGGACGTCTTCCTGTCCTGACTTATCTCGACCAGCTTGACAGGCCGGCCCTCCTGAGGATTCTCACCGAGCCGAAAAACGCCATCCTCAAGCAGTATGAGAAGATGTTCGAACTTGACGGAATGAAACTCGAGATTGAGGACGGGGTCAAGGAACTCATAGTGGATACCGCCATCGAGAACAAGCTGGGAGCCAGAGGCCTCAGAAGCATCTGCGAGCAGATTATGACGGATGCCATGTATGAGGCTCCTTCATCCAAGGACAAGGTGTTCAAGCTTTCTTTAGATTACGCAAAAGCAAAACTTGAAAAGTAATGCACGATTATATTGAACAGAACAAGGAGCGCTTTTTTGAGGAACTCTTCTCAATACTGAGAATTCCTTCCATCAGCGCCAAGCCTGAAAACAAGCCTGACATGCTCAGGTGCGCCGAGCGTCTTGCGGAGCTTCTCCGTCAGGCGGGCGTGGATGAGGCCGGAGTTTATCCTACGGCCGGCAATCCCGTAGTCTTTGCACGTAAGAACGTGCCTGGTGCGGAGAAGACCGTCCTGGTCTACGGACATTACGATGTCCAGCCGCCAGAGCCTCTGGACCTGTGGAAGTCTGATCCGTTTGAACCTCAGATTCATGACGGCGCCATCTGGTGCCGCGGAGCCAATGACGACAAGGGGCAGCTCTTCATGCATCTGAAGGCTTTCGAGTATATGCTCCGAAGCGGAAAACTCAGGCATAACGTGAAGTTTATCTTTGAGGGTGAAGAGGAAGTGGGCAGCCCGTCCCTTCCGGAATGGGTAAGACAGAATAAGGAGATGCTTGCTGCCGATGTTGTCCTTGTATCGGATACTACGATGATTTCAGAGAAAGTGCCTTCAATCAACTGCGGAATGAGGGGGCTGAGCTATCTTGAGGTCAAGGTGACCGGACCTAACAAGGATCTTCATTCCGGCCATTACGGCGGAGCTGTTGCCAATCCTATAAACGTTCTGTGTTCGCTGATTTCATCGCTTCAGGATGAGAACGGCAGAATCACAGTCCCAGGCTTCTATGATTCAGTCGTAGAACTTTCAAAGGAAGACAGGGCTGAACTGGCAAGGGCGCCTTATGACGAGGACGAGTATAAGGAATTCCTCGGTGTGAAGGCCCTCAAGGGAGAGAAGGGATATACCACGCTTGAGCGTGTGGGCATCCGTCCCAGCCTTGACGTTTGCGGTATCTGGGGCGGATATACCGGAGTGGGCGCCAAAACTGTCCTTCCGTCATACGCCCAGGCCAAGGTTTCAATGAGGCTGGTTCCGAATCAGGATTCTGCTACAATAACAAGACTTTTTACCGATTACCTCAATTCCATCGCTCCTGATTATGTGAAGGTTGAGGTGACTCCTTTCGAAGGGGGAGACGGCTTCCTGATTCCTATCACGTCGCACGCGTTCCAGGCCGCTTCCAAGGCTATGGAGGAGGTCTATGGAATCGCTCCGGTTCCGAGCCGCGGAGGCGGAAGCATCGCCGTGCTTGCGGATATGCAGAAGATACTCGGAATCGACCCTCTCCTGATGGGCTTCGGCCTTGAGAGGGATACCATCCATTCTCCTAACGAAAGCTACCTTCTGAAGCAGCTCTTTGCCGGAATGGAATCAATCGCGCTTTTTTATCAGTATTATTAAAGACACCATCATACAAATGACGACAGAAGAGATTTTTTCTCAGATTAAGAAAAAGGGTACCACCCTGTGCGTGGGACTTGACGTGGATTATGACAAGATCCCTGAATGTGTAAAGGCTAAGGCCGGTTCCAAGGCTGAGGCCATAGAAATATTCGCCAGGGCAATAGTTGACGCTACGGCTCCTTACTGCGTGGCCTATAAACCGAACCTTGCGTTCTTTGAGGCTTACGGATACGAAGGTATCAGGGTCCTTGAGAACCTTGTCAAGTACATAAGGTCAAAGTATCCTGAGATATTCCTCATTGCGGATGCAAAGAGGGGAGACATCGGCAACACTGCCAAGATGTACGCCAAGACCTTTTTCGAGCAGATGGACTTTGACGCCGTCACCGTTTCTCCTTATATGGGAAGCGAGACTGTCACTCCGTTCCTCGGGTATCCGGGTAAGTATGTCATCGTAGTGGCACTTTCTTCAAACAGTTCTTCTGCCGACTTCCAGATGGCCGCTCAGGGCGGCAAGCCGCTCTACCAGGTTGTCATGGAAAAATGCATGTCTATCTCAACGCCTGAGAACATGATGTTCGTTGTTGGTGCAACCAAGGCGGACAAACTCCAGGAAATCAGGAAGTTCTGTCCTGACAACTTCTTCCTGGTTCCGGGCGTCGGAGCGCAGGGCGGTTCCGCTGAAGAGGTGATTGCCAATGGCTCCAATTCCAAAAGCGGTCTCCTGATCAATTCCAGCCGCGGTGTCCTCTATGCTTCATCTGGCGAGGACTTTGCCGAAGCGGCTGCCAAAGTGGCTTCTGAAACTGCGAGAATCTAGTATGAAGGGATTTGCAGTGGCAGCGGCCCTTGCCGCAGTGTGTGTGTCTTCGTTTGCCCAGCCGGGAACGGTTTATA
>CADBMK010000190.1 GCA_902795785.1 uncultured Bacteroidia bacterium
GAACGTACACGCCGTCTTTGTATGAGAAGGATTTGATCGAACTTAAGAGCATTAAACTGAATTACTATATCAACCGTATTCTCGGTAATTATGACAAGGCTCTTTATTATCTGGAGGAGTTCGAGAAGAAGCATTATATGAATATGTCAAACTCCTCAGGAGGTGATATAGAGTATCTTGACGCTCTCGCCAGAAACATGACCCTGCAGAGCCTTAATGCTGAGATGCAGGCTAGGGAACAGAATCAGAAGAATCACTATATGATCATCATTCTGATTGTACTCATCGTAGTAATCATCGGTATAGTGTTTGCCAGCGTCATTGTTATCGCCTTCGTCAGGAGGAAGAACCGCCAGCTTGTGGACGCCAATCGCGCCAAGACAAGTTTCCTTCAGAATATGTCACACGAGATCCGTACCCCTATGAACGCCATCGTGGGTTTTGCACAGTTGATCTCGCTTCCTGAGGATATGGTTTCCACTGAGGAAAAGAAGCAGTATGTCCAGTATATCTCAAGGAATTCCAATATCCTTATGATGCTTGTTGACGATATCCTGGATGTCGGAGACATAGAGAACAAGCAGTATAGTATCCAGCTTGATGACGCATCGGTCAACGAGATTTGCCGCCAGGCCCTGAAGACCGTTGAGTGGAGAATCCCTCCTGGAGTAAAGAGTTATTATACGACTGACGTCGATGATTCATATATGATAAGGACTGATCCGAGAAGGGTTCATCAGGTGCTCGTGAATTATCTCACAAATGCCTGCAAGCATACTCACGAGGGAGAGATTTTCATAGATGTATCTACGTCAAAGATTCCGGGCAGGATTGTGTTCTCGGTTACGGATACCGGAGACGGCGTTCCTAAAGAGGATGCGGAAAAGGTTTTCGAGCGTTTCATGAAACTCGACGCATTTGCCCAGGGTGCAGGACTCGGACTCCATATCTGTCGTACCATTGCAGAGCGTCTGGGAGGAGAGTGTAAACTTGATACCACCTATACAAAAGGTGCCCGCTTCCTGTTCATCCTTTAGTGTTTGACGCCTCTAGTCGCCGGAGCTTCAAGCGGATTGTCCGGCCAGAAGTGCTTTGGGTAACGGCGCCTGAGTTCCTTGCGGACTTCAAAATATGTGTTGCTCCAGAAACTGCCCAGGTCGCTGGTCAGCTGGACGGGTTTAAATCCCGGAGACAGCAACTCCATCAGTACAGGTCGGCGCCCGGCGTCGACCTTTGGTGTATCACGCAGACCGAAACATTCCTGAAGACGCACTCTCAGGACCGGGAATTCGGCACCCTGGCGGTATTCCACGCGGATCTTGCTTCCCGTAGGCACTTCGATATGCGTAGGCGCGAATTTTTCTACGGCCTGCTGCTGCTCGAATGTAAGGATTGACCAGATGGCCTGTACCAGGTCTATCTTTTTAAGGTCTGAAGCCGAAACGGACTTTCCCAGGAATGGAGGCAGCCATTCAGCCGCCCTTTCAAGTATTACGTCCGTCTCCAGTGACGGGAGCTCCAATTCCGGATGCCACTGGGCCACGGCGGATACCCTTCTCTGAAGATTACCGACTTCGTCCGAAAAGTCGAACATGCTGGTTCCGTCCTTCTTTGCCGCTTCGCAGATAATTTCTTCAATCCTGCTCCTGTCTATATCGTGGATTGGCTTTGAACTGACTGTAAGGTTGCCAAGCCTAATCTCGCGTCTTGCTACTATGTTACCGGTTTTAGGGTCCCTGCTTATATTGTCCTTTTCCTGATACAGGTCCTTAATATCCTCGGGATCCAGAGGGGCGGCAAGGAAGATTCTTCCGTCCTTTCCTTCGAATGTGTTCAGGTTGGCAATCGCTATGAACTTATTGCCTGCCAGGCTGTCCTGGGCATCCATTCTGGCCCGTCCTCCTCTGCTGAGAAGGAAGATTCCGGGTCCTTCGTCAGATTCCTTTGCTATCCTCTCGGGATAGGCCCTTGCTATAAGGGCCCCGGCCTTGTACGCGTCCGGAGAGGAGTTGTCTTCCCGGACCTTTACCATATCGCAGTACTGCTTGGAGATCTTTGCAATCCTGGCCCATTTTCTGTCATTTCTGGAGCGTCTGAGTTCTTCCAGCCTGATGCTGATGTCGGAGTCCTGGACGTTGGATGCCAGGGGATCCTTTTCCTCAAGAATGGCCGCGATATCTGCGGCGAGGGCTTTCTGTGCTGCGTCCCCGGAACTAAGAAGCATCATCGCAATACGCGGATGACACGGAATGGCTGCGAGTCTGCGGCCTCTCTGGGTTATCTTGCCTGAATTGTCTATGGCACCAAGGTCTTTCAGAAGGGAAGTGGCCCTGAATACGGATGCCGCCGGTGGGGGAGTTATCCAGGAAAGGGTCTGGATGTCATCCTCGCCCCAGGCTGCAACATCCAGGACTGTGCCCGTGAGATCGGCTTCAAGAATTTCCGGAACCCTGTTCTCTGCCATTATGGATTCGGTCCCTCTGCTCCACATCCTGTAACAGATTCCGGGGGCTACACGCCCTGCACGTCCTGCTCTCTGGGCTGCCATGTCCTTGCTGATCCTTACGGTTTCAAGGGAACTGAGCCTGGTCTGGCTGTTGAATGTCATCTTCCTGCAAAGACCGGAATCCACAACTATCCTTACACCCTCAATTGTCAGCGATGTTTCAGCGATAGGCGTGGAGAGGACCACCTTCCTCTGGCCCGGGAGACTCGGCGCAATGGCCTTCTGCTGCTCCTGTGGGGACAGTATTCCGTATAGTGGATACACATTGGTCCCGCCAAGGGTCCCTTCGAGAGCCTCGGCACATTTCCTGATTTCGGCTTCGCCGGGAAGAAAAACAAGTATGTCTCCCTCGTGATCCCGATGCGCCGTCCTGATTGTGTTCAGAATGTCGGCGTTCTCGCCGCAGTAAACTGTTTCTACCGGATACATCCGGCCCCTGCTCTTGATTACCGGCGCGTCAAGAGCCTTGCTGATGGCGTCCGTATCGATAGTCGCAGACATTATGACAATCTTCAGGTCTGGGCGGATTATCTTCTGGGATTCTCTTGTAAGTGCAAGGGCAAGGTCACTTGCAAGGCTCCTCTCGTGATACTCGTCAAATATGACAGCACTGACTCCGTCAAGTGTGGGGTCGCTGACAAGCATCTTGGTTAAGATGCCTTCTGTAAGTACTTCAATTCTGGTTTTGGCACTTACCTTTGTATCGAACCTTATCCTGTATCCCACGGTCTGGCCGACCTTTTCTCCTATCATCAACGACATTCTCTCGGCTATCTGTCTTGCTGCCAGACGCCTTGGCTCCAGCATCAGGATTCTGCCTTCCATTTCCCCGAGGATGGTCAGCGGCAACAGGGTGGATTTGCCCGCTCCCGGAGGCGCGGTAATGACTGCCGAAGCACTTTTTTTTAGGCAGGAATTAACGTCAGAAACAATCTCCGACGCGGGTAAATTGGATAATATGTCCTTGCGAATAATCATTTTTACAAAGATATTTCTTATTTTTGTTATTGAACTAACTATTCAAAATACATTATTATGAAAAGGTCATTACATTCCGCTCTTGCTTTTCTGGCATTGGGCGCTGTCGTAATCTCGTGCGATGATGCTTACGACCTGAACAATATCGAAAAAGAAATTACTGTTCTTCCAGGGCTGTCCGTTTCAATCAACCAGTCCCTTGACGATGTCTCCTCTGACAATATGCTTGATATGTCTTCTCTGGGTACAGGCTCTGATTATGATGATTCGGGTAATTATCTTGTGAACAGTTCTTCAAACAGCATTGCCAGTACAGTTTCGGGAAGTGATTATTCAGCCTTTCTTTCCGGCAATGAAATGTCGATTGATGGAACTCTTACTCTCAGCTTTGATGTCCCTGATTTTATGAAGGATGCAGAGTCTGATTTCAACATCCCTACGGCCGCAATCCAGCTTCATGCTTCGGGATTCGCAGGATGTACCCTCTCGGGTATAGCAAAGAAGGGAAATGTAAGCGTGCCTTTCACGGGCGTGGTTTCCTACGAGGATGTACTCCTTATTGATTCAGACGAGATCAAGGCTCTCTTTTCAAAATTTGACGGAGATATCCTTTTGACCAATCTCAAGGTGAAGGTTCCGGCAGTTATGCCAACTTCAAAGTATAAGGTAGCCCTCGCCGGCTCCCTTTCATATACTCTCCAGGCAAAGTCTTTATTCACTTTGACATTTGCTCCGGGTTCAAGTCTGAGTTACACCTACACATTCAAGCTTGACGAACTTGGAATGGATTTCTCAAAGTTCTCGTTTACGGCAGAAAAGTTCATGGCTCAGGTTAATGTGAAGAACAGCCTTCCTCTTGAACTGAGCATCGTTTCCATCAAGACATCTGATATCAACGGTAGTATTGAGGTTTCACCTGCCATTGCAGCGGGAACCGTGGATTCTCCTGCCACTACGACAGTTACCGCAACAGTTGTTTCCACCACTCCGGTTTCTGAAGTTAAGAAAGTTACCTGCACCATTAAAGCCGTTAACAAGACTGCCAGCCCTGTTACCATCAACAAGGACCAGTCTATTTCCCTCACCTTCGGAGAACTTAAGCTCATTTCTGGTATAACCGTAGATTTCTAAATCCTTGAAGTCATGAAAAAGATTATTGCTTTCGCAGCCATTGCCGCTGCATCCGTATCTTTGGCTTCGGCCCAGGATTTCAAGTCGGGATTCTTCCTCGACAATTATCTTTATGGCTATAATATCAATCCGGCTCTTCAGGCTGACAAGTATACTGGCGCATATTTCGGACTCGGTGTTTCAAGCCTTGAGACTTCTTTGAATTCCAATGTCGGAATTGACAATTTCCTTTTCCCTAAGGATGGCAAGCTCTATCTTGGCCTTAATAAGAACATTTCTGCTGAGGAGTTCCTTGGCGGATTGAAGAAGGATAACAGGGCGGGCGTTGGTGTTGGCTACAATATTTTCTCGTTCGGCTTAAGGGGTGCGGAAGGAAAGAGTTTTGTCAACGTGGCCCTGAATGTCAGGAGCCAGAACGGACTGTCCATTCCAAAGGGATTCTTCGAGTTCCTTAAATCTGGAGGAGAAGACAACACCTATGTAATTGAGGATCTGAATATCAAGACGAAGAACTATGTGGAGCTTGCAGTCAACTATTCCAGAAAGATAGGTATCGTTACCGTAGGAGCTACCGTAAAGGGACTCGGAGGTATCGCTTATGCTGACGTGAATATTGACAGGATGGCCCTTAATATAAAGGACGACGTTGTAAGGGTTAGCAGCAAAGGCTCTTTCAACGCTGCACTTCCTTATGGTAAGATCAAGTCTGATTCCGAGGGGTATATTGATTTCTCAGATATTGAGAAGGGTTCTGCCGGTGTAGCCGGTTACGGTGCCGCCGTGGATCTTGGAGTCAAGGTGAATCTCCTTCCTAATCTCGCCGTTTCAGCTGCCGTATGTGACCTTGGAGCAGTTACCTGGAAGAAAGACCAGGGCGGTGTCATGGACAGCTCGTATGAGTTCAACTGGGACGATGACGACGATGCCGGTGATAATATCGAGGAAATGTTCAAGTTCAAGAGCGTTCAATACGACAAGAGTGAATTTGAGATGCTTGATACCAGAATAAACCTTGGAGCAAGATACAGTTTCCTCTTTGCCCCTGATCTTTCAGTGGGAGCTCTCTGCACCCTTCGTATGGGAGACAAACTTTCTAAGAATTCAGATATCAGGGTTGGAGTAACCTATACTCCTGGAAGAATCTTCAGTATTTCAGGTAACTATGGCCTCTCATCTTATGGCAATGCTTTCGGTGCGGCTATGAACCTTCGTCTGCTGGGTATCAACCTCTTTGCCGGAATCGATGGTATCGCCACCAAGTATACTCCTCAGATGATTCCTGTAAGCTCGCCTGACATCGTTTTCAAGGGCGGCCTCTCAATCGTTATCGGATCTAAGAAGGCAAACAGGGATTAATCCCTGACTATTGAATTGTACACGTCCTGGACGATCAGTCCGGACAGAGTCATACCGAATATGGAGGTGATATGAACGAGTGATCCAAGATTGCCGTCGCCTCTGTTAGTCAGAACTTCCTCGTCATAGACGCATTTGACCGTCTTGGCGGGGAATGTTTTTGCCTGCCGCATCCTCTTCCTTATTATTGCGGCAAGAGGACAGCCTTTGACATCCCAGAACTCTGCGACGCGTATCCTCGTGGGGTCTATTTTCTTGGCGGCTCCCATTGCACTGAACACCTTGGCGTTTGTATCAGAAGCTCTAAGAAGAAGGGAAATCTTATCTTTGAGGGAGTCGATGGCATCTATTATATAGTCGTATGAATCCAGGTTGAATTCTTTGCAGCTCTCGTCGGTGTAGACTTTCTGAAGGGCAGTAATTTCGGCTTTAGGATTGATCTCAAGCAGCCTTTCTTTCATCGCTTCAACTTTCACCCTGCCGACAGTCTTGGTGGTGGCTTCCAGCTGGCGGTTGACATTGGAAGCGCAGACTACGTCGGAATCAACTATGGTGAGTTTCCTGATGCCTGAGCGGACCAGTCCCTCTGCGCACCAGCTTCCTACGCCACCCACTCCGAACAGGATGACATTTTTTTCTCCGATTGCTTCTACGACGTCTTCGCCCATAAGCAGGGACGCCCTTTCAAATAATTCTTTTTCAGTACTGCAGTTCATAGGCCTGCAAAGTTATAAAATATATGTATTTTTGTGCCCTTATGAAATTCGTTCTGAAAGTCATATTGGGCTTTATCGCCCTTTCAGTGCTCTGGGTGCTTGTCTTAAAAGTGGTTCCGGTGTACTATACGCCGCTGATGCTTAAACGAAGCATCGAGAATGCCGGCGATAAGTCTTTCCATACCCGTCATAAATGGGTCCCGCTTGATAAGATATCCGGCAATATGGGCAAAGCCGTAATCAGCAGTGAAGACAATCTTTTTGCACAGCACAATGGCTTTGATATCAAGGCTATACATACCGCCATCGATGAACATAAGAGGGGAAGGAGACTCCGCGGAGCAAGTACAATCTCTCAGCAGACTGCCAAGAACGTGTTTACCTTCGGCTCGGATACATGGTTCCGTAAAGGAGTTGAGGTCTATTTTACCTTCCTGATAGAAAAAATCTGGGGTAAGAAGAGGATAATGGAAGTCTATCTGAATGTTATAGAGTGCGGAAAGGGTATTTACGGAGTTGAGGCCGCGTCACGTCAGTTCTTTGGAAAGCCGGCAGAAAAGCTCACCCGTTCCGAAGCGTGTCTTATTGCTGTATGTCTTCCGAATCCATTGAAGATGCATCCTGACAGGCCGTCTGCTTATGTTCTCAGACGTCAGGCCGCCATCCTCTCGCTCAGTTATAAGGTGGGCTATCCAGACTGGCTTTAGCCTTATTCCTTTATTCTGGAGTCTATTATTATCGTTACCGGTCCGTCATTGAGCAGTTCCACCTTCATGTCTGCGCCGAATTGGCCGGTCTTGACTTCCTTTCCAAGCATATCGCCCACTTTAAGACAATATTTCTCATAAATGGGGACTGCAAGGTCGTGTCCCGCCGCCCTTATGTAAGATGGCCGGTTACCCTTTCTTGTGCTTGCAGTCAATGTGAACTGTGACACTGCAAGGACTTCTCCCTGTACGTCAAGTACGGAGAGATTCATCACCCCGTTCGCGTCATCGAAAATCCTCATGTTCACAGTCTTTTGGGCGAGCCATTCCATGTCTTCCATGGTATCTCCGTTCTCTACTCCCACCAGTACCAGCAGACCCTTTCCAATCTGGGAAAACAACTTTCCTTCTATGTTGACGCTTGCGTGCGTAACTCTTTGAATAACCAGTCTCATAATGAATTATACCGATGCAAATAAAACAAAAACCCCGGAATTTTTCCGAGGTTTTTGTTAAAAGTCAATTACTATAGACTAATACCAGCTGATGATAGGGAACTGATAAAGAATATAGATCTCTTTCCAGGTTCTCTTGCAGAACTCCTTGACTGTCATTGTGCCGCAGTTGTCATATGCTTTATTATAGTAGCAAATAGCAAACTCAACCTCCATGATGTCGTAGAGTTCGAAGACATCAAGAGAGTCAATTCCGCAGTCCCTGCAGATAACTGCGTCGTCAGTTACCACTGAAAGTGGAACCTCGCCGAATTCTGCAATCTTCTGTTTTGTAATTGCGTAGACTTCCTGCTTTGTAATCTTCTTCATCACGTGCATGCAGGTAGATGGAAGATATGCAACCTCACCTTCCTCAGGATCGCTGTCGCCTTCAGGAACAGCTGAGAATCCGCACGGTGCAGATAGCAGGAA
>CADBMK010000191.1 GCA_902795785.1 uncultured Bacteroidia bacterium
AGTTTGTTTTTCAAATGAGGTAAGAATTGCTAAATTTGTCGTGCGTGTTCGCAAACGCAAAACGTTTTTAGGGAGTGAATAACAGTAATTTATCAAAATGCTAATGAAACATAGTTTTATCAGCGCAATTTGCGCGCTTATGATCGGAATGCCTCTGTTTGCGCAGAGTCCGGTCAAGGGCCGTGTCACCGACAAGGGCGGAGTAACCCTTCCGGGTGTCATGATTCTTGACAAGACTTCCGGCAAATGGGCCGTGTCCGATGTGAACGGAGAGTTCAGACTTGATGAGGCGTCAAAAGGAGATGCCCTCGAGATTTCTTGTATGGGATTCGCCACTACGAATCTCGTTTATCAGGGAGAGGCATCCCTGAATGTCACGATGACGGACGATGCCCTGGAACTTGAGGAATCGGTAGTCATCGGTTACGGCTCTGTGAAGAAGAAGGACCTGACCGGAGCTGTCGGTGTCATTGACAGCAAGGTGCTGGAATCCCAGAGTACCACCCAGTTGTCCCAGAGCCTGCAGGGCTCGGTCCCTGGACTTGCGGTGACCCGCTCAAGCAGCATGCCTGGCGCCAGCGCATCCGTGCAGGTTCGTGGCGTGACCAGCATCAACGGATCTTCTCCTCTGATTCTTGTGGACGGTATGGCCGTGTCAAGTATCGATGAAGTGTCAAATGACGACGTTGAGCAGATCACAGTCCTCAAGGATGCCGCCTCCGCATCAATCTACGGAGCAAGGGCGGCTGCCGGCGTTATCCTCATCACCACCAAGAACGCCAAGGAGGGAGACCTGCACATCAATTACAATGCTGAGTACACGCTTAACACTGCCACCACCTGGGCCGAGTATCTCAACGATCCTGTCAACTATATGACGATGTTCAATGAGTACAAGTGGAACGATGCCGGAAACGGTGAGGGCGGCGACTACCAGACCTATCCGAAGGATTACATCGAGAATTATCTGGCAAACAGCGCCGTGGACCCGGTGGAGTACCCTAACTATGACTGGAAGAAGGCGTTGATTCACAAGACATCAGGTAGGCAGAAACACAACCTGAGCCTCGCATACGGAAACGATGCCATCAAGACCAGGATCTCCGCAACCTACGAGAACAACGACGCCCTCTATGACCACTCGAATTACGAGAGGATGATGGCAAGGGTGAGAAACACCATTAAACTCAATAAGAGGCTCTCAGCCGATGCTGATTTCTCGGTAAAGTATTCGATAAAGAACGACCCTACCTCAAATCCTATCTCTGCGGCCAATATGTATCCGTCTGTATATCTCGGAGAATATCCTGACGGAAGGATCGCTCCGGGTAAGGCCGGATCTAACATGCTTGCAATCCTCAGGGAAGGCGGATATGACAAGAACCAGCAGGCTTACCTCACCGGCAAACTCGCTCTGAGTTACAAACTTCTGGACAACCTTGACATAACGGCAAGTTTCACGCCGACTTATACAATCACAAAGCAGAAGATCTTCAACAAGGCGGTTCCTTACTATGATTATAATGATGCGGCCGTAGTGCTTGGATATGTGGTAAATCACCAGACCACCGACCTTACGGAGAAGCGTAACGATGCGTACTCATTCGAGTTCCAGACAGTTGCCAATTACGAGACCAGAATTGCCGATGCCCACAACATCAATCTCATGGCCGGATACGAGCAGTATTCATATACCCACGAGGCTCTGTCAGTGGTGACCAACGGAATGGCAATCTCAAGTTTCCCTTATATGGACCTTGCCAACAAGGATAACCTGGCCACTGGCGGAGACGCTTACCAGAACGCCTACCGTTCATTCTTCGGAAGGCTTATGTACAACTATCTCAGCCGTTACTATGTGCAGGCCAATATCCGTACTGACGGATCCAGCCGCTTTGCAAAGAAATACCGCTGGGGAGTATTCCCTTCAGTATCCCTTGGCTGGGTAGTGTCTAACGAAAAGTTTATGCAGAATGTCGAGTCCCTGACTTATCTCAAACTCAGGGCTTCGCTCGGTACTCTCGGAAACGAGAGAATCGGTAACTATCCATATCAGTCAAGCGTGAACTTCCACAAGTCCGTAATGTTTGACGGTACGGGAAGCAATGTCACGTCTCAGATGGCGGCGGCTCAGGAGGCTGCGGCTGTTGAGGACATAACCTGGGAGACAACCTGGACATACGACCTTGGTGCGGATGCAAGTTTCCTGGACAACAGGCTCGCACTCTCCGGAGATTACTTCTATAAGGAAACAAAGGATATGCTCCTTGACGTGCAGATTCCTGCTTTCACAGGCTTCGAGAGCCCTACCGTAAATGCCGGAACAATGCATACTAACGGTTGGGAAATCAAAGTGGACTGGCACGACAAGGCCGGTGACTTCACCTACGGAGTGGGATTCAATCTTTCAGATTCCAAGTCAGTGATGGGTGACCTTAAGGGTACCACCTTCTTTGGAGACAAGATTATCCGCGAAGGCGAGGAGTACAACTCATGGTACGGCTACAGGTGCAACGGCATCGTTCTCACGGATGAACAGCTTGCCAACGGCGCCAAGCAGCTTATCTCTACCCTTGGCCCTGGCGACCTCCAGTACAAGGATATCAGCGGTACTGACGGCGCCGCAGACGGAAAGATCAGCGCAGACTACGACAAGGTAATCCTTGGCAGCTCGCTTCCTCACTTCCTCTATGGCGGATATATCAATGTGGGCTGGAAGGGCTTCAGCCTTTCTGTCCTTATGAACGGAGTCGGCAAGAAGAAGTCACTTCTTTCTGAGAGCATGGTGCGTCCGTTCGTTTCTCAGTGGCTCAGTGCGCCGGCTGTCCTTCTCAATTCGGACGGCAGCAGGAATTACTGGAGCGTTTACAACACTGACGAGCAGAATGCGGCAGCCAGGTATCCAAGGCTTTGCTATACTTCCGCAGAAAAGAACAACTACCAGATGTCAGATTACTGGCTCATCGACGGCTCGTATTTCAGGGTTAAGAACATCAACCTCGGTTACACCGTTCCGTCTTCGGTAATCAAAAAGTATGGCGTCAAGGGCCTCCGCATGTATCTGAATATCGAGGACCCTATATGCATAAACAACTACCTGAAGGGATGGGATCCAGAGCAGAGCACGGGTTCATACATCTCAAGGGCATATACGGTTGGCTTTGATATTAAATTCTAATGACCATGAAAAATAAGATTATATATATATCATTGTTGATTCTTGGCCTGGGTGTGGCTCAGTCCTGCAACGATCTGGACCTCAATCCTCTTTCTTCTGCATCAAGTGAGAACTGGTATTCCAATGCGGACGAGATAACAATGTCTCTCAACGAGATGTACAGGAAAGCGTTCTATCCCGTAGAGACGGACTACTGGACTGACAGAAGAACGGACGACTGGGCGCAGCGTGACTATGTTTACGAAATGTGCAACGGCTCCACCACATCCGCCCTCGACACATATTCCAATATGTGGACCAACACATACAAGGCAATCAGCCGCTGTATCAGGGTAATCGAGTCAATTGACCGTCTGAACGATCCGTCTCTGGCAAGTCTCAGGGCCGAGGCCCTCTTCTTCAGGGCTTATTTCTACGGCAGGCTTGTCAACTGCTGGGGCGACGCTCCGTTCTACCTTAAGACCATCACCACTGACGAGTCCTTCAAGATGGGAAGAACTGACAAGGACGTCATCAAGGAGCAGGTTTATAAGGATTTCGACGAGGCAATCGCCGGCCTTCCGGTGGTGAACAACAACCGTGGCACATACAGGGTGACCAAGGGTGCGGCCCTCGCCCTCAAGGCAAGATTCGCCATCAGGTGCGGAGACTATGCCGAGTGCGCTGCCAGGTGCAAGGACGTGATGGACCTCAAGGAGTACTCGCTCTATCCTTCATATGGCGGATTATTCCGTGACAAGGGCTATAACAGCGAGGTGATTTTCAGCCTTGCCAACTCATACGCCTATGACCAGACACAGAGCATGAAGGCCTTCATCCCGAGAACGGCCGGCGGTACCGCAACGGCCCAGCCTTCATGGGATCTCCTGGCCGCTTATGAGTGCACGGACGGAAAGACAATCGATGAGTCTCCGCTTTTCGACCCTCATGATCCGTACGCAAACAGGGATCCTCGATGCAACGAGACTTTTGTTGCTCCCGGTACTGAAATCTACGGAGTGGTTTACAATCCTCATACTTCAGCCCTGAAAGTCTATGACGACCATGCGGGAAAGGAAGTGAAGAACAAGGATACGAAGGCAAACGACGTATATGCCGCATATAACGGCTGCTGCCTCAGAAAGGGCGCACAGCCTGAATGGAGAGACGGCCTCTACAACGAAAACCCTCAGATCATCATCCGTTATGCCGATGTCCTTCTGATGTACGTTGAGTCCATGAACGAACTCGGAAAAACCGACGCCTCAGTTCTGGATGCGGTCAACGAAGTCCGTGCGCGTGCATACGGAGTGAAGAAAACTGAAGTGACTAAATACCCTGCCGTGGATGTAACAGACCAGGCAGCCCTCCGCAAGATTATCAGACGTGAAAGAAGAGTTGAATTTGCCTGGGAGGGACTCCGCTACTTTGACCTTAAGAGATGGGGCCTGCTTGAGAAGGCCTACAGCACACATTACTATGGCTTGCTTAATAAGCAGGGTCTTACAAAATACGTCAAGGACGGCAACTGGTTCTGGCCTGAGACTCCTTCTCTTGACGAGGACGGATTTGCAGACTTCTCTGTGATGTATGACAAGGGCCTTATTGAAAAATACGGCGTACATAAGTACGATTCCAAGGTTGAACTCTTCCCGATTCCTAACAAGGATATTCTGATCAATAAGAATCTTGAACAGAATCCGGGATATTAGTCTTCGACATTAACAACCAATTATTCTTGTGAAAGGGCGGAGGCGAGGAGTGCTGTTTCCGCCCTTTTTTGAAAAATAGAGCGTTTATAGTAAATTTGTTATGATGAATAGAAAATCCTGGATATTAACAGTTGCACTTGCCATTTCTACGCCCGCGTTGGCGCAGAAAGCGGATAATCATTATCTGACCGATTTTCTGTATCCTGAGCTCGGAGCTCCAGAGCAGAATGTGGATTGCAGCATCTTCTTTGAGAAGCGCGGCCGGCGCGGCCCTCAGCAGGGATTGGAGATGTATGGAAAATACATTTTCTCCGTGGAGGACGGCGGAAACGTGAATGTGTACGATTTCAGGAAGAAGACCCTTGAGCCGCTGGCTTCATTTGCGCTTGCTTCCAGCATGCCGGATAACCACGCCAACAACGTCGAGTTCGGAGTTGAAAAGAAAAAGGGCGCATCTTTTCCGCTGATGTATGTCTCAGTAGGCAAAGTGGGAGTCGAAATAGAGTGGCTCTGCTTTGTTGAGAGCATTACCAGGAAGGGAAAGACTTTCTCATCGGAGATTGCCCAGACCATCCATCTGGACGGAAGCAATTGGAAGGACTTTGGTTATAAGCCGATATTCGGCGCTCCCAGCTGGCTCGTTGATAAGGAAAGAGGCTATCTGTGGGTGTTCTCGGCCAAGCAGAGAACCGTTGCCAAGGTGACGAAGGATCCGAAGGACAACGAGTATATTGCCACCAAGTTCCGCATTCCGAAGCTTTCAGAGGGTAAGGACGTGTATCTGAGCGGCAAGGACATCCTTGCGCAGGTGGTATTCCCGTATGAGGTCTGGTTTACCCAGGCGGGATGTATCCACGACGGAAAGATCTTCTACGGATACGGAATAGGAAAGAAGGACCCCACCCGTCCGTCCAGGATCCGTGTCTATGATACTGACTCCGGAAAGATTGCCGCAAGATTTGAGCTTCAGGACCAGATTGAATTTGAAATCGAAGATATCGTCATAAGGGACGGCTGGATGTATGTCAACGCCAACAACAATCCCAAGAAGACGGACCTGCCGCCTTATATTTACAAAGTGTCGTTGCCGGCATTCATGAGAAAATGATATGAAAGAAAAAGAGAGCGTAACCGTATATGACCTGGCTCGTGCGGCGGGCGTGTCCCAGGGAACTGTGGACCGCGTGCTGCATAATAGGGGAAGGTTTTCCGAAGCCACCCGGGATAAAGTCCTCAGGGCTGTGGAGGAGCTCGGTTATGCTCCCAATATGTACGCAAGGAGCATGGCGCAGCGGTCCAAGAGGATAATCGCCTGCATCGTGCCAGACTTCGAGGAGGGTACATACTGGGATTCTAATAACGAAGGCTTGATGGAGGGCGCGGCCGAGGTTGCGCCTCTTGGAGTTGAGGTAAGGTTCCACAGGTATGATTACACTTCCAGAAAGAGCTTTAAAAAGGCTGTTGAGGAAACCCTGGATGAGGGTTGCAACGGCGTTATCCTTGGCCCGGTCTTCGATGACCTCTCCCTCCCGTTCGTGGGGCGTTTGAGGGAGATGAACATTCCTTTCGTTTATATAGACAGAAAGATCGGTAACGACGGAGATGTTGCCTTCTACGGTACCGATTTTTACCAGAGCGGCATCCTTGGCGCCCACGTTACGTCTTTGGTTCAGCAGGAGGGCACTGTCCTCCTTGTGGCCCTAAGTCAGATTGAGCCTTCGTTTGCCGATACCACAGTGGACAGGCGGCAAGCCATCTTTGACTACTTTTCAGAGCACTGTCCGGGAATCACCACTTACTCGGTTGAAATAGATACCGAGAACGAGGCTGTCCGTGAGAAAACGCTGGACGCTTTCTTTGCGGAGCATCCCGAGGTGCGAAGCGCCATCGTCACCAACACGCGTGCATACCAGTTTGACGAGTATCTTAGAAAGCATCCCAAGAAGAATCTCTTCGTACTAGGCTATGATGATACCCGCCGTAACTTGAAGGCGCTGAGAGACGGCAATGTTTCCGCCATCATTACCAGAGGTATTCCTCTTCAGGCCAAGAACAGCGTGATATCTCTTGCCAACTTCATTCAGGGAGACCGCAGGCCGGAGACCAAGGATAATTACCTTCATCTTGGCATCCTCACCAAACATAACCTGCACGGCCTGTTCTGATGGTTTACTTGTGGGGTACTTGTGGGGTCGGGCTTAACGAAATAATGGGACAAAAGAAAACCCGCTGAATTCAGCGGGTTTCTGTATTGTCGGGAGGGAGTGACTAGACGGTCATGATTTCCTTGTCCTTTGCAGCCACAAGCTCGTCGATTAACTTGACGTTCTTGTCGGTGATCTTCTGCATTACGTCTTCTGCCTCCTTAGATGTGTCTTCTGGAAGTCCGTCAGCCTTGACCTTTTTCTTGGCGGCCTCAAGGGCATCGCG
>CADBMK010000192.1 GCA_902795785.1 uncultured Bacteroidia bacterium
ATGCCAAATACCGTGGAGTATCTCTCGGCATCTCCATTCCGCTCTGGAACAACGGCAACCGTATCAAAAGGGCTGACGCCGCAATGAGAATCGCCCAGACGGAAAGCCGGGCGGCAGAACAGGAGTTCTACGAACGTCTTCTCTCGGATTATAACAAGGCCAGCGGACTCAGGGCAGCAGCCGAAGATTTCCGCCAGGCTCTGGAAAGCGCGGACAACAGGGACATCCTTCTTAAGGCACAGGAAAAAGGTGAAATCTCAATGATAGACTACATCGTGGAATCAGACCTCTACTACAGCGCCCTTGAAGATTACCTGGAAAGCGAGCGTGACTACAGGCTTGCCCTGGCATCCCTCCAGTCAGTCCTGTTATAACATTCACTGCATTTTAGTACCTTTGCAGCCGGAAAACAACTGAATATGGAACTGTATATGTACGCCAGGCCCGACCTTATGGCCGGCAAAAAGATATTATATGTCCACGGTTTCGCTTCCAGCGGTCAGAACGGAACGGTCAAGACGATGCGCCTGCTCCTCCCGGAAGCAACCGTAATTGCGCCGGACCTTCCCGTGGAGCCACAGGAGGCGATGGCCCTCCTGAAAGACATCTGCGCAAGCGAGAAACCGGACCTTATAGTGGGAGCCTCACTCGGAGGCCTCTACACGGAGCAGCTTCACGGCTTTGACAGGATTCTTGTAAACCCCACATTCTCCCCTGCTGATACAATCCTGAAGAACAACGGCCTCGGCCGCCAGGAATACCACAGCCCAAGAGAAGACGGTGAGACCTCTTTCCTCGTCAACAAGGCCCTTCTGGAGCATTATCGCGAGGTTACAGCCGACGCCTTCAAGGAAATAGAGGCGGACAGGGTTTACGGACTGTTCGGTAAGAACGACCCAATCATCCACTGTTTCGACGACTTTGCGGCCCACTACCCAAAGGCCATCTACTTTGACGGAGAACACTATCTAAACGACCACGCTTTCCTTCACGGAGTCTTTCCTGTAATCCAGTGGATTGACGACAAACAGGAAGGCAGGGAGCGCAGGTCCATCCTTGTTGACATAGACACAGTCAATGATTCCAACAACAGCCACCGCTGCATCGCCAAGTTGAACGAGTGGTACGATATCTACTTCCTCGCAAGCGTCAACCCCAACCATCCGGAAGAGTTTGCCGATGCCGTACGGCGCGCAGACAACGAGCTTGGAGTAAGGGCCTGGAACCGCATTCTTCCAGGCAACCATTACGAGATGATGCTCGGAGACTACCTCGTCTCACGCAGGGAATCGGACTTCATGGGAACCTTCGTGGAATTCGGCAGCGAGCAGTTCAAAACCTGGGACGAGATACTCACATTTTTCGAGCGTCTGGGCGGGCAATAGACGCCCAAATACCATAATAAAAATTTTTAATAACTTTTTATATTTAAGAAATCCCTTAAAGACGGCCTTCAAAGGCCGTTTTTTGTTTTACCCTCCAAAAAATCCCACACATAGGTGTAACAATAATAAAAATATTTATTAACTTGCAATCAAAACTTGGAAGCTAATAACAGTTACAAACTTAATATCTATGTCAAAAGGATTATACAGTCCGGCAAATGAACACGATGCGTGTGGTGTCGGAATGGTTGTAAACATCCACGGCAACAAGAGCCATGAACTCGTTGAGAACGCACTTCAGGTTCTTGAGAACATGAGACACCGTGGAGCTGAAGGTGCCGACGGCAAGACGGGTGACGGTGCGGGAATCATGATTCAGATTCCTCACGAGTTCATCCTTCTCCAGGGTATTCCAGTCCCGGAGAAAGGCCAGTACGGTACAGGTATGGTTTTCCTCCCGAAGGAAGCTGAGAAGCAGGAGGCAATCCTGAAAATCATCCGCGAAGAGGCGGAAGCCGAAGGCTGCACCCTTTCACACGTACGTGAGGTCCCTACCAAATCAGAATGCCTTGGAGACGCTGCGGCAAGCGTTGAGCCTGCAATCAAGCAGATCTTCATCACAAGCAGGGAGTATCTTGAAGACCAGGACTTCGACAGAAAACTCTACATCATCAGAAAGCACATTGAGAAGAGAACGGATGACGCATATATCTGCTCCCTTTCCAATAAGAACATTGTATATAAAGGTATGCTCACGAGCCTCCAGCTCCGCGAGTACTTCCCTGACCTTACAAGCCCTTGGCTGACCAGCGGCCTTGCACTCGTGCACTCCAGATTCTCAACCAACACCTTCCCGAGATGGAGCCTGGCACAGCCATTCCGTCTTCTCTGCCACAACGGAGAGATCAACACCATCCGCGGTAACCGCAACTGGATGAAGGCCCGTGAGAGCGTCCTCAATTCAGGAGCCCTCGGAGACATCAGCGGCATCACTCCAATCCTTCAGAAAGACATGTCAGACTCTGCGAGCCTTGACAACGTACTGGAATTCTTCTTTATGAGCGGACTCAGCCTTCCTCAGGCAATGTCAATCCTCGTTCCGGAGAGTTTCAACAGCAAGAACCCGATTTCAGAAGACCTCCGTGCCTTCTACGAATATCACTCAATCCTCATGGAGCCTTGGGACGGTCCTGCCGCCCTTCTCTTCAGCGACGGCCGCTTTGCCGGCGGTCTTCTTGACCGTAACGGACTGCGTCCAGCAAGGTACGAGATCACCAAGAACGGCATGATGATCGTGGCTTCCGAGGTGGGAGTCCTCGACATCGAGCCTCAGATGATTGCCGAAAAAGGCCGTCTCGAGCCTGGTAAGATTCTTCTCATCGATACCCAGGAAGGCAAGATCTACTACGACGGAGACATCAAGGCGCAGCTCGCCAGCGAGCATCCTTACCGTCAGTGGCTCTCTACAAACCGTATCCAGTTGGAGAAACTCCGCAGCGGACGTCACGTGGACAATTCGGTCAAGGACATCTTCCGCAAGGAAACGATGTTCGGCTTCGGCGCCGAAGACGTTGACGGAACCATCATTCCTATGTGTGAAAAGAGTCTGGAGCCTACATCCGCAATGGGTAACGACACCCCTCTTGCTGTAATCACAGAGAAGCCTCAGATCTTCTTCAATTACTTCCGTCAGCAGTTCGCCCAGGTCACCAACCCTGCCATCGACTCTATCAGGGAGGAGAACGTAATGTCCCTCTTCGAGTACATCGGACGTGTCGGCACGGGCATCCTCTCCCCTTCCGAGGAGAACTGTAAGATGATCCGCCTGCCACACCCGATCCTTACCAACTCGCAGCTCGACATCCTCTGTAACATCCGTTACAAGGGATTCAACACCGTAAAGCTCCCTATTCTCTTCGATGCAAGCGACAAGGGAGAGCAGGCCGGCAAGAACCTCGAGGCAGCACTCGACAAACTCTGCAAGGACGCAGAGAAATGCGTTGACGAAGGTGTAAACTACATCATCCTTTCTGACCGCGATGCGGACGAAGGACACGCAGCCATTCCGTCCCTGCTTGCCGTCAGCGCCGTTCACCACTACCTTATCAGCGTGGGCAAACGAGTTCAGACCGCCCTTATCGTAGAGAGCGGTGAAATCCGTGAGACAATGCACGCCGCACTGCTTCTCGGCTACGGAGCATCCGCCCTCAACCCATACATGACCTTCGCCATCATCGACGAGGCGGTACGCAAGGGAGAGGTTCAGCTCAACTACGAGACAGCCGAGGCAAACTACATCACTGCCGTCAAGAAGGGCCTTCTCAAGATCATGGCCAAGATGGGTATCTCAACCATCCGCTCATACCGCGGAGCCAAGATCTTCGAGAGCATAGGACTCAGTGAAGACGTCCTCAAGAAGTATTTCGGTACGGATATGAGCACCATCGGCGGTGTCGGCCTCAAGGAGATTGCCCGCGATGCCATCAGGCTTCACGACAAGGCTTTTGCCAAGGACTTCAACAACGAGTTCCTTCCAAACGCGGGCCAGTTCCACTACCGCAAGGACGGTATCACACACGCCTGGAATCCGGAGACAATTTCATCTCTCCAGATTGCCACACGCCTGGGCAGTTACAAGAAATTCAAGGAATTCACGTCAATAGTAGACAATAAGGAAGAGAAGATATTCCTGAGGGATTATCTTGACTTCAAACGCGGCAAGGCCATCGACATCAACGAGGTGGAGCCTGTCGAGAGCATCGTCAAGCATTTCGTCGCTTCCGCGATGAGTTTCGGAGCCCTCTCAATCGAGGCGCACGAGGCCATCGCCCTTGCGATGAACAAGCTCGGCACCAGAAGCAACACCGGTGAGGGCGGCGAGGACAACGAGCGTTACCACAAGGAAGTGGACGGCATCAGCCTCTCCAGCAAGACTAAGCAGGTAGCTTCAGGACGATTCGGCGTCACCGCTGAATACCTCGTCAATGCGGAAGAGATCCAGATCAAGGTTGCCCAGGGCGCAAAGCCGGGTGAAGGCGGTCAGCTTCCGGGCTTCAAGGTCAACAAGATCATTGCCAAGACCCGTAACTCAATTCCTGGAATCTCCCTCATCTCGCCTCCGCCTCATCATGACATCTACTCTATCGAAGACCTTGCACAGCTCATCTTCGACCTTAAGAACGTCAATCCTAAGGCAGCCATCAGCGTCAAGCTCGTTGCAGAAAGCGGCGTAGGTACGATTGCTGCCGGCGTAGCCAAGGGTAAGGCAGACCTCATCGTCATCTCCGGCGCCGAGGGAGGAACAGGAGCATCTCCGGCCTCTTCAATGAGATTTGCCGGAATCAGCCCTGAAATCGGCCTTGCTGACGCTCAGCAGACTTTGGTCAAGAACGGTCTGCGCAGCTACGTCCGCCTCCAGGTTGACGGCCAGCTCAAGACCGGACGTGACATCATCCTTATGGCCCTTCTCGGTGCCGAGGAATTCGGTTTCGGTACCCTTCCTCTCATCGTCCTCGGTTGCGTGATG
>CADBMK010000193.1 GCA_902795785.1 uncultured Bacteroidia bacterium
GTCAAAACGGCTTCCCTTATGGGGGAGAAGAGCGCTGTGGTCACTTTCTGGCCACATCCTCGCAACGTTCTCCAGGACGATGCCAGGAATCTTCGTCTTCTGACTTCCCTTCAGGAAAAGAAGGACATCCTTCTGGGGCTGGGTGTGGACTCGGTGGAAGTGTTGAACTTTACCAAGGATTTCAGCCGCCTCACAACTGAAGAGTATCTTCAGATCCTCAAGGACAGGTACGGTGCCACGGCAATCGTCCTTGGCTACGACAACAGGATGGGCAGCGGAGACGTTACCACCGCGGAGGTTGCTTCGATTGCGGAGAAAATGGGACTGAAAGTGATTCATCCTGATGCTATGGACGAGGGCGGCAGCCCTATCAGTTCCACCAGAATAAGAAAGGCCCTGGAGGCGGGAGATGTTGAGGCTGCATCCAAGATGCTCGGACGTCCGTACAAACTGCACGGCGTGGTTGTGGCGGGAAACCGTCTCGGAAGGACGATAGGCTTCCCGACAGCCAATATGCAGCTCTACGAGCCGCTGAAACTTGTTCCCGGAAACGGAGTCTACGTGGTGGATGTGGAGACCGTGGGCCAGAGGCGCCGCGGCATGTGCAATATCGGCACGCGCCCTACCGTGGACAATGGTCATCAGAGAACAATCGAAACAAATGTTTTTGATTTCAGCGAGGATATCTATGGCCTTGATCTTGAGCTGTTTTTCGTCAGCAAGATACGTGATGAACGCCGCTTTGACAGCCTCTCTGACCTGAAGATCCAACTGGAAAAGGACAGGGAGTTCGCGATTAAGAAATAATTATTATATTTGTGGAACATCAACTAAAGGGTTCTGCCGGTTTGGCAGGACTCCTTTTTAGTTACCCTTATCGTAACAGGTGATTTTGAAATTATTTAAGTAATAACTGTTTAATATGGCAGAAATTCATTATATGACCCAGGCGGGTTATGACAAGCTTAAGAAGGAGCTTGAGGATGCGCTCGCACAGCGTCCCGTAATATCTGCGGCTATCGCTGAAGCGCGTGAGAAGGGAGACCTTTCTGAGAATGCCGAGTATGATGCGGCAAGAGAGGCACAGGGACATCTTGAGTATAAGATTACCCAGCTTAGAAACACTATTTCCAATGCCAAAGTGATTGACGAATCTCAGGTCGGAACCGACAAGGTTCAGCTTATGACCAAGGTGAAGGTTCTCAACGTAGGTCTTAAGAGAGAGATGGAATTCACCATCGTCGGTGAGACCGAGGCTGACTTTGCCCACGGCAAACTTGCCAGCACCACTCCTATTGCCCAGGCCCTTATCGGACACGCAAAGGGTGAGACCGTTGAGGCCAAGGTCCCTTCCGGCACGATGCAGTTCAAGATTCTTGACATTTCCCTCTAGTTATGGCAACGATTTTCACCAAGATAGCCAAAGGCGAGATTCCTTCCTGGAAGGTGGCCGAGAGCGAGGATTACTATGCCTTCCTCGATATCAGCCCTTTGGCAAAGGGACATACCCTTGTAATCCCCAAGAATGTTGAGGACGATTATATCTTCAACCTCGACGAGAAAACGTACGAGGGCCTCTGGGCTTTCGCACGCAAGGTGGCCCGTGCACAGAAGGCTGCCATCCCTTGCAAGAGGATAGGCGTGGCCGTCCTCGGCATGGAAGTTCCCCATACCCATATCCATCTTGTTCCGCTTCAGTCCGAGAACGATCTCAACTTCAGAAACGAGCATCTCAAGCTTTCGGACGAGGAGTTCAAGTCAATCGCAGAATCAATCAACAAGGAATATGAGAAGCTCTAGATTCTTATCGGCAGCGGCAGTCTGCCTTGCTCTCGTAGGCTGCAGCCAGAGCGCATCCGTAAAAGGTGTCCTCGAAGGCGCCGCCGGCAAAAACGTCATCGTCAAGGTGCTCGATGTCAACGAATATGACACCGTGGATACTGTAAAGGTGGCTTCAGACGGATCTTTCAAGACCTCGCTTGAGGTCAGGAAGGGCCATCCTGAGTTTGTTTACCTCTATTACGGTGACACGAAGGTGGCATCCCTCCTTCTTTCAAAGGGTGACGCAGTTACCGTGAAGGCCGACACCCTTGGAAATTACAGCGTGGAAGGCTCTGAGGAAAGCGTAAGGCTCCAGCAGGTGGAGAAGTCCTATGCCGATTTTATGGGCAAGGTCTATGCGCTCAGGGGAGAGGCGATGGCCGACTATCAGAAGAAACTTTCCAAGATTTACGTGGATTATTATAGGGACAGGATGAAATATGTCATCACCAACAGCAAGTCCCTTACAGTCATCCCTGTCTTCTATCAGTACGTGGGCGAGGGCTTCCCTGTATTCAGCCAGGAGAGCGACGCAATCGTATTCAACAGCGTACTCGACTCACTCAAGACCGTATATCCTGAATCAAAATATGTCAAGGCTCTCGAGGCCGAGGCAAAAAGAAGGTCTGACGCCCTTGAAGTTGGCATGTCAATCCGCAGCGCCGAGGAAGTGGGCTACCCTGATTTCGATCTTCCTGACGAGAACGGTAAGGTCGTGCGTCTGAGCGATGTGGACAAGAAGGTTGTGATGCTTTATTTCTGGACAGCCAC
>CADBMK010000194.1 GCA_902795785.1 uncultured Bacteroidia bacterium
ACCGAATGTGGTTGCAACCGCTTCTGCCTTCTCCTTTTCTCCGAGGGCATAGTAGAGAGATACCATCTGCACTACCATATAATCATTTGTCGTAAAGCCCGTCGGGATGGAGTCGAACGGATACATCTCCTCGTGGAATACGCTCTGACACTTGTCAAGCATCTCCAGGGCCCAGTCCTTGTGTCCGGCCTTGAGGAAGGCGTATGCACACTGTACGAAGAGAGCCCTCTGGGACATCACGCCCATATGGGTGTACATATTCTGGTAATCCGCAAAATAGTCGGTCCTTGAAATGGCGTCCCACTTATATACATTGGTCATCAGGTTGTAGAGATGATCCACATCCACAAGCCCCGGATCAGTTGCCGAAACCACATTCCTGATTGGGATGAACTTGTATGAATAACCCTCGTACATAAGGTAATCCTTGATGCCTATATTGATGTCACCGCCCTGGTTCAGGAGGTTGAGAGGACGGTCCCACTGGTAATTTGAGAGGAAGTCCAGGAAGAAGAGTTCCTGCTTTGTCACATAGGACTTGCCCTGAGGGATTGAAAGTATAATCTCGTCAGGGATGGAATCTCTCATGGATTCAGGAAGGATGCCGCTCTTAATGACATTCTCCTTGTTCACAGGGATGGAGAACTTCCTTGACACTATATAATCCACCTTCTTACCGCTTGTAAGGGCAACCTTGGCGTCAGGATGCTTGAACACAGCCATAACGTCTGAAAGCGGAACCACCTGGTTTCTGGTATCGTTGATGAATATCCACTCGTTGGTACCGTACAGGTACTGGCTCATTCCCACGGTAAGAGGAAGAGGAGTTGACTTGTTGCAGGCATACTTCATCTGGTCTATATGCCAGTCGGTTCCAAGGAGGGAGGTGTTCACGATACGCACGTCCTGGCGGCAGTTCTCCACCTCCTGGGCGTACCAGAGAGGGAAGGTATCGTTATCTCCGTGGGTAACGAGGATACCGTTAGGGCCCACTGAGTTGAGATAGTTCCTTGCCATCTCCACTGCGGTGTAACGGTTACTTCTGTCGTGGTCGTCCCAGTTTTCCTCAGCCATCAGGGCAGGCACCGCGCAGCAAAGAAGTGAAACGGCGGTGGCAACCTTTGCGGCGCCCTTTCCTTTGAGCCTGTCGTTGATTATGGTGAAGATGGCCGCCACGGCGAGTCCTATCCACAACGCAAAGAAATAGAAGGAGCCCGCATAGGCATAGTCACGCTCACGCACCTGATAAGGAGACTGGTTAAGGTAAAGCACGATGGCTATACCCGTCATAAAGAACATAAGGAAGTTCAGCCAGCAGCCTCTCTTGTCCCTTTCAAACTGGAAGAAAAGGCCCAGAAGTCCAAGCAGGAGAGGAAGCATGAAGTAATGGTTCTTTCCCTTGTTGTCCTTGAGAGAAGACGGGGCGTCGCTCTGGTCTCCGAGAATCAGATTGTCGATGAACGGAATACCGCTTTCCCAGTTTCCAATGAAGATGTCTCCAGGTGACGGGCTGTGAATCTCATTCTGGCGTCCGGCGAAATTCCAGAGGAAGTATCTCCAGTACATCCAGTTGAGCTGATAGTCAAAGAAGAAACGCATATTGGTTCCGAACGTAGGCTTAGGCTTTCCGCCTTCTGCGCCCGGAACAATCTTTCCCTTACCCTTGGTGTAGGTCTCGTAGAACCTGATGGCCCTTTCGTCCGAATTCCACATCCTTGGGAAGAACATCTTGCCCTCAGGACGGTAGTCCGGCTCGGAAGGAGCGTCCACGCTCTTGTATTTGCCGTCAAGCGGAGCCCAGTAGGTGGACTGCCTGATATCATAAGGCGCGGCAAAATACTGGCCGTAGATAAGAGGAGTCTTTCCGTACTGCTCGCGGGAAAGATATCGCACAAGGGTAAAGGCGTTGTCAGGCTGATACTCATTGGTAGGAGTCTTGACTGACGAACGGATGATTTCTATCGAGAAGACCGAGAAACCGACTACGATGGTGGTGAAACACAGAAGGACAGTGTTCCAGAATACCTTTTCGGTTTTTGCAGTCTTGATAATTCCCCAGAAGCAGGCAACAAGGAGGGCCACCATGAAGAAGGCCGCTCCCGTGTTGTACGGCAGGCCGATGACGTTCACGAAGAAGAGGTCGAAGTATGCGGCCGTCAAAGGGAGGTATGGAATGATTCCGAAGAGGATCACCGCAAGGATGACCACCGAAATCAGGAAAATCTTGAGACTCTTCTTGAAGCTGAAGTGTCCGCCCTCGTTCTTACGGTAGTAGAACATGAAGACAAGGGCCGGGATGGCAAGAAGGTTCAGCAGATGGATACCGATTGACAGGCCCATCACGAATGAGATCAGCACTATCCAGCGGTTGGCATAAGGCGTATCGGCCTGTTCGTACCACTTTGTCATAGCCCATATTACGACGGCGGTGACAAGTGACGACATGGCATAGACCTCAGCCTCGACTGCAGAGAACCAGAACGTATCCGAGAACGTATAGGCAAGGGCGCCGACTACGCCGGAGCCGATGATTGCAATGCTTTCCCCAAGGGAATACGTACCGTCTTCCTTTGCCTTAAAGAGCCTCTTTGCAAAGAATACCACCGTGAGGTAAAGGAAGAATATGGTGAGTGCCGACATCAGGGCGCTCATCACGTTGACGGCAACGGCAGCGCTCAGGTTGCCGGCTGCGTCAGGATTGGCCGGAGAACCGCCCGTAAAGCAGGTGAAAAGGCGGGCAATCAGCTGGAAGACAGGGTTTCCAGGGGGGTGTCCCACCTCAAGCTTGTATGATGACGCTATAAATTCGCCGCAATCCCAAAAGGATGCCGAGGGTTCAATAGTAGAAAGATATGTGAACGCGGAAATGACGAAAACTACGATCGAGGCAATTCCGTTCCACAATCTGAATTTCTTTTTGTCCATCGTAAAAATGTTTGCCCAAAGATACAAAAGGTTTCCTTATCTTTGCAAAAACTATACCCCGATATGGCAGACAACGATTGGAAGAAAAGGCTGGGAGTCGTTTTCTCAACGAACCCGGACTACAATTACCAGGAGGAAGAAAAGCAGCAGGAAACCACGCTCGAACCCTCCAGGCAGCGCCTTATCGTAAGAATTGACAGGAGCGGCCGAGGCGGCAAGCAGGTCACCCTCGTCGAAGGCTTCATCGGGGCGGATGAGGACCTCAAGGACCTCGGACGCACCCTGAAGGTAAAATGCGGCGTAGGAGGCTCGGCTTCCGACGGCCAGATCATCATACAGGGAGACCTCAGGGACAAGGTTACCGCCCTTCTCACTTCAATGGGATACAATGCTAAGCGCGGAAACTGAAATACTTCCGGTAAAAGATGCCCTCAGGAGCGGTTATCTGGTCCTGACTCAGGGCGCAGGAGCCCCCGTACAGTTCAACACGTGGGACAGCACTCCGTTGCTGGAGATTCTCATAGTCCTTTCCACCGTGATTGTGATTCTCAACATCCGCAACGTCATCTCCCTGCTGCCCATGCTTTTAGACTGCCTTATCCACTGGCGCGGCTGCCTCAACATCGAGTCATCGGTACGCAGTATCCGTGCCCGTGACATCGTGGCGGCGAGCCTTATCCTCCCTTTCTGTCTTATATGCAGCAGGTACGGCATCATCTGCGACCCGGCAGTCGGGAACATCAGGTCACTTCTTATCACAAGCGGCGTATTCCTGCTCTGGATAATCGTCAGGATAGCCCTGACCCACATTATCCGTCCGCCGAGACGTTCACGCGACACCTGGGCCAGCGCGGCGAGCTCTGTATACAGCTTCTTTGTGATGGCAACGATGTTCGCAATGTTTGTCTGCTTCATCATGGTGTTCCTCCACTACGATGAAATAAGCATCCGCAAGGCTATATTGATAATAATCACCTTCTTCTATGCGGTGGCTGTTATACGAAAAGCGCAGATTTTGGGCTCAGCTTATGGGGGTTTGTCAATTATTTTATACCTTTGTGCCCTTGAAATTGTGCCAACAGGACTGCTAATCGCTGGTTGCAGCCTGCTGTAGATTATTAATGGAAATGAATACGAACAAAATTCTGATTTCACAGCAAACGCCCCTTAACATCGCGCCTTACACTGCCCTGTCAGAAAAATTCGGCGTAACGGTTGATTTCCGCCCTTTTTTCCTGATTGAGCCGTTAAGCTCAAAGGAGTTCAGAACACAGAGAGTCAACATCCCGGACTACACCGCCGTTGTTTTCTCTTCGCGTCACGCTATTGATGCATACTTCAAGATCTGCGAAGAAATTCGCTTCAAAGTACCGGAGACAATGAAGTACTTCTGTACTACTGAAGCCGTGGCGATGTACCTCCAGAAGCATATAGTATTCAGAAAAAGGAAGATTTTCTTCGGAACAGGCACCATTGACTCCATCATCGAGCTCATCGGCGCCAAGCACAAGGAAGAGAACTTCCTCATAACGACGGCAGACACAGCAAACAACGCCTACATCGACAGCGTTTTCACCAGCGCAGGCCTCAAGCACACAATCGCGATGTTCGTCAAGTCCGTGCCTCAGGATCTCAAGGACGTCAACCTCAAGGACTACGACATGGTGGTATTCTACAATCCTCATGACGTGGAATCCCTCAAGGTCAACTTCCCGGACTTCAAGCAGGGCAAGCTCCTTTTCGCTTCTTACGGAAAGGGCGTAGTCAAGGCAATGGAAGACGCAGGACTCTCAATTTCGGTTCAGGCACCTACGCCTGAGGCCCCTTCTGTAGCAAAGGCGCTGGAGCTGTTCCTCTCCAAGAACATTTAGCAGCCTATGGCTCAAACCTTTCCAAAGGCAGAACATCTGTCGGGAACTACAGGTATCGGAAGACTCCTCAAAGAAGGAAAATGGGGCGGTCTTCAGGATCTCAAGTACTGTGTCGTAAAGGACAACGGCCTGGAATACTCCCGATTCATGGTTTCCGTCCCGAAGAAGTTCTTCAAAAGAGCCGTAAAGCGCAACCTCCTCAAAAGACGTATCCGCGAGGCGTACCGCCTTCAGAAGTCCGTTCTCCATCAGGGCAGAGGTATGGACA
>CADBMK010000195.1 GCA_902795785.1 uncultured Bacteroidia bacterium
CCTCACACAGGAAAGACCCTCGAGGTCACCTGGGACGCAAAGGAAGCAATCGCCGCAGGAGCCAGAACATTCACAGTTGAGCTCGTACAGGATGAAGATGGCGCAGGTGTAGACACTTACGAGTCATCCCTCAGCGCAAGCGTTGAGGCAGAAGATGCCAAAACATCCTATTCTACCACATTCACCAGCCAGGTAAAGGGTAACAAGTATTATGTTCGTGTAAGAGCCAATTACCCAAGATCAATCTACTCAGAATGGTCTTGGCTGAAAAATTCCAACGGCCAGAAAGCTCTCGTCAAAATCGGACGAGGCATCATCACCACCGGAATAGAGGAGCCTTATCTCTACAAGGTAACTCCTACTTCAAAATCAATCATCGTTAAATGGGACGCCATCGACGGCGCAACAGGCTATACTCTTGATTATAAGCAGAGCAGCGCCTCAGATTGGACCACAATCGCCATCAACGACCCTGAGACGGAAGTTGTAAAAATCCCTAACCTTCCTTCAGAGACAAGCTATGACATCCGTATGAAGACCATCGCCGCTGCCGGCGAGTCCGATTACGCGGAGGCGACGGTAACCACACGCCAGCCTGGTTCATATCCTACGGAGATGAGCACAGTCGACGAATTCACAGCATGGCTTGAAGGCGGTGTCGTAGAGGTTGAAAGCACGCAGACATTCAAACTCACTGCCGACATCGACATGAGCGATATCGAGTTCGAGCCTCAGGATGAGCCTCTCCTCGGTACATTCGACGGTAACGGATTCGTTATCCGCAACCTCAAGAACAGCGCTCCTCTCTTCTACCAGAACGAGGGTACCATCAAAAACGTGAAGATAGCTTCTGGCTCATTCAACCCTTCACAGCCAGACTTCGGTTCCATTGTTTATTACAACAAGGGAACAGTTGAGAACTGCGAGAATAACGCAAACATTTCTTACGCCATCTCAAATGACGAAGAAATCAGGATCGGAGGTCTCGTCAGCGTAAACGAAGGAACTATCAAGAACAGCGCCAACAAGGGCTCTGTTGAGGTGACCAGAAACGGAAGCCTCACCAAGAGAATCTATGTAGCAGGTGTTGCCGCCCTCTCTGACGGAGGCCTCATCGAGAACACTGACAACAACGGAGCAGTTTCCCTTGCAGTTACTGAAGGTATCAACGGTACAGCCGTTGCCGGTATTGCAGGATACAACTCAGGAAGCCTCCTCAACTGTAACAACACAGGTGACGTAACTGAGTCAGCTCACTTCGCCGGCGGATTCGGTCCGGCATTCAATACAGGAACCAACAGCTACAACCGTTCAACTCCTTCAGCTGCGGGTATCGTAGCATACGGAGACTCTTACGGAGCCAACACCTTCTATGTTGAGAACTGTAATAACAGCGGTAAGGTATCATTCATCCTTACTGCAATCGACAAGGGTTACACGGCTGCGGCATACAACAGAACCCAGATTGCAGGTATCGTGGCAAACCCTTGGGGAAATGTCAAGGACTGCCAGAACGACGGTGAAATCAACATCAGCGTCAAGAGTTCTTCCGCATCAGCATACACCACAGCCGAGCACATCCTCTGCGTCGGTGGTATCGCCGGTGCAGACTGGTACACCACAGGCCAGAAGATTTCCAACATTATTGGCTGTACCAACAACGGTAACGTCAAGGTTGACTGCGATGCTGCAAAAGCTAACAGCACATTCGCAGGTATCTTTGCATGGCCGGGTGTTGAAGGCGCCAGGGACAACTACACTAAGGATTGCGTCAACAACGGTAACATCACCGTTGACGGAACCAGCAAGTGCCGTGTAGGTGGTATCCACGGAGGTGCAGGTAACATCGACGGCTGTATCAACAACGGTAAGATCAACGTCATGAACGTTAACGTTGGATCTGCAGTCGGAGGAGTTGCAGGTTTCCACAGCCAAGCCCTCTACATTCAGAACAGTGAGAACAACGGTGACGTAAACGTTGCTCCTATCCTTACCGGCGGCGTCGGCGGTTTCGTAGGAAACCAGGGAAATGCTGCCAGCAAGTACTATAACGATAAGGTCGAGTGTAACGTAAGCCACGCAGGTCTCCTTGAATCAACCGGTATGTTCATCGGTCTTTTCAACGGAACCAGCCAAACCGTCACCGTAGGTACAGAAGCCAAGCCTATCAAGGTCGTAGGCGGAACCCTCAAGGCTGACGGCAATTCATACGCTCTCACTTCAAGCAACTACAAGACATACTTCGCCGGAACAAAGAACACCAATGCTACAACTCACCCGACAGTAGCTTACTTTGAGAAGGGCGCTTCTACGGAAGTTACCGTCCCTACCATCACTTCAGCCGTTCCGGATGAGAAGTACATCGTAGTATCCTGGGATGCCATCAACAAGGCTGCAGGCTACGAAGTTCAGTTCAAGGAGAAAGAGTCAGCATACTGGACAATCGCAGGCACAACAACCGAGACTACACTCAAGATTGAAGACCTCGACGTTCAGACAGAATACGAAATCCGTGTAAGGACAGTATTCGAAAGCTCTAACAGCGACTTCTCTGACATCGTGGAAGTAACCACCCTCGGAGTAGTCATCCCTGGCGTTCCAACCATCACTTCAACCGATTTCGGTTCAAGGGCCGTAACAGTTAAGTGGGGCGCTGTAGACAGAGCCACAAGTTACTCTCTCCAGTACAAGAAGAGCACTGACAGCGAATGGACGGCTGCAGTCACAAAGCAGAACGTCCTCGAGTTCACTATCACAGGACTCTCACAGCTTACCTCATACGACATTCAGGTAAGGTCACACGGCACTGGCGGAGATTCAGACTGGTCAGGTTCAAAGACAGGCTCTACCATCGCCATTACCTACCCTCTGGACATTGCCACGGCTGACGACTTCATCTCATGGCTCGGATCCGAGGCTTCAGGATGTACGTCAACAGACGTAGTCAACATCACCGCAAACCTTGACTTCACAGGCAAGACAGTTGTACCTGCAGCTTCATTCGCTGGTCAGCTTAAAGGAAACTCCAAGTCAATCAAGAATCTTTCAGCATCCGCTCCACTCTTCACAACCATGAGCGGAAGCGTAGAAAACCTCGTAATTGACGCCACATGTTCATTCAGCGTTGACACTTACACGTTCGGTATCATCGCCGGAGAGAACACGGGTACGATTTCCAACATCGTCAACAATGCAAATGTGACTCTGTCTAAGACAGATCTTACTTCACCGGTTATCCTCGGTGCAATCGTAGGTTCTTCTACAGGCGCCCTGACCAACCTTACAAACAACGGTGAGGTTAAGGTTCTGTCATCAACAGGTATCGGAGCCTCTGCAATCGGCGGCGTTGTAGGATATCTCAGCGCAGATGGAAGCACCCTTACAAACAACGGAGCCATAACAATGGCAGCCAAGTACGCCAACGCAAAGGCTACGATTGGAGCCAAAACAAACGTTCCAACACAGCTCGGAGGTATCGTAGGTCTCGGATCTACAGGATTCAGCCTTACCGGCTGCAACAACAGCGGAAAGATTGTCTACACCTTCTCTGAGATTGACAAGAGCAGCACATCTTCAAATGCGAGATTACATGTAGGTGGTATCGCAGGTGCACCTGACGGCAACATCACGTCATGTAACAACTCCGGTGAAATCGACTTCACAATGACACACACCACTCCGGGAACAGCATTTGACGCCGTCAACGTCATTCCTAGCGTCGGCGGTATCAGCGGCGGTGACGGTTTTGCAGTAGGCAATAACGCCACAAACATCACCAACTGCGAAAACACCGGTAAGATTGTCATCAACTTCGATGCAACCAAGTCAAATGCAGCCCACGGCGGTATCGTAGGATGGCCTGGCGTTGAAGGCGCTGGCCAGACAGTTGTCATCAAGAACTGCATCAACAGAGGAGACATCACTCTCAGCGGTGCCGGTAAGGGACGCTTCGGCGGCGTAGCCGGCGGCGCAGGAAACCTTGATGGCTGCAAGAACTACGGTAAAATCACCAACAGCACCAATGTATCAGGCGGTTGCATCGGTGGTGTCGAGGGATACAGCAACTATACCCTCTACATCAGGAACTGCGAAAACTACGGCGACATCATCAACCATGACGGCGGCGACAAGCTTTACACAGGCGGTCTGCTCGGCGCTCAGGGTGGTAATGCAGCCACAAAGGGCGAGGGATGTAAGGTTAAATGTAAGATTGTCGTTGACGGAACAAACGCAGTCAACGGCCTCATACTCGGAAGATACAACGGCGACAAGGCCATCATCCTCGGTTCTGAGACCAGCCCTGTTCAGTTAATCTCCGGTTCAGCCATCACCTTCGGCGAAGATACCAACAATGCTACATCAGAGAACTGGAAGACTCTCGTAACCGGTACTTACAACGGAAACGAGTACACCAACCCTGGTAGCATCAGAAAGATTTACGCAGAGTTCAAAACTGAATAATCTTTTATATCTTTGAAATTAAGCCGGGCCTACCGCCCGGCTTTTTTTAACATCATGAAATACACTGCATCAATTCTTACGGCAGCAGCCCTGTTATTTGCCGGCTGCAGCGAAGGAGTCACAAAAGGTAACGTGGCCAATCTGGAGTCTGACAACCTTTCTGGGGACATTGTTTCAGTCCTTACGGAGTCTTTCAGATACACTCCCGATGACGACATAACGGAAGTTGCCGTACTCAACCCTGAAGACGGTCTGACAGAGTATGACAAGTCAGGAGGAAAGATCTCAGAGAGCCACGAAGACGGGACCGTCATACAATACGAGCACGACAGAAGAGGCTACCTGAAGTCAATCAGGACATACTATATTGACGTCGACACCACACTTATGTCAACCATCCGTTTTAAAAACAGATGTAACGGAGACACCAAAGAACAGCAGACTTTTGACAAGAACGGAATGTTGGTGTCAAAGTCCGTATTCAAATACGACGGGGACAACGTCAGGATAACAGACTATAATGCCTCTGGGGACAAGACCAGCGTGACTGAACTTGTCTTCAAGGACAAGAATGCCCTCCAGTACAGAATTATGCCGGTTGAAGCCGAAGTGGACCACAGGATGGAAGCCACCTACGACGAGGACGGTCATCTCCTTACAAAGAATTTTGTAAGCAAATACGAGGGCTCAGGTCTGGTCAGGCAGACTCTCTTCTTTAACGAGAAAGGTATTCCCGTAAAAAGCGAGTCTGACAATCCAGATCTGGAAGAACCGATGGTAGAAACATACACCTACGAATACGACTCTCTGGGAAACTGGACCAAAAAAGAGATCCATATTCCATCCCAGACAGAACCCGTAGGTGTAATAAGGAGAACTATCCGCTACAGGGAGTAGTTTTCTCCTAATGTTTGAAATTCTCAGGCAGTTTCCTTACCCACAGTGTTTCCATTATCCTGCTGGTACGTTCTTCCCAGAAATCCTGCCTGTAACGCAATTCAGAAGGGCTCATTCCCACTTCCAGATTAAACGCGGTCCGGAACACGGTTTCACTTTTGAAGCCGCTGAGCCGGGCCGCATGTGATATGCGCATCTTAGGGTCTGACTGGATAAGCAAGATTGCGTGATAGACACGGAACTTGTTAACGAAACGAGGGAATGTGCACCCAAAATAATAACTAACCACCCTGGTCATCGTAGTTCGGTTCGTACAAAGACGGATAAGGGCAGTCTCTACCCTGAAGTTCTCATCAAGATAAGGCTTCTCCTCCTCCATATAACGATATAGATGATCGGCAAAATACGCCAGTCTTTGAACCGATTTCTCGGACGGATATGGTTTACGCTCCTCATTCAACACCGTCTTTTTCTTAAAACCGAATAACCTCAAACCGAGGAAGCTCGCAGCATTCACTGAAGCTGCGGCGACTAAACTTTCTACGTTCTTAGACATTATTTTCCCCATTTATACAATTTGATTGTCTAGCCTAAAGTACAAAAAAGAGTGGTCAAGGATTCCCCTGACCACTCTTATGATTAAAAAGAATTGTAATATCCGTTGGAAAGCATTATTTCTTTATCACATCAAAACCCTGACCGTACACGCCACGCAGATAAGAGACCGTTACGAAGGCGTTAGGGTCATGACATTTTATGCAGTCAAGAACAACATTCAGGTCTGTTTTCCTTGCTACAATCACAAGGACTCTGGTATCCTTCTTGGTGTACCATCCCATTCCGTCAAGGGCTGTCACTCCCCTGTTCAGGTCAGAAGTAATGGCGTTTGCCAACTCCTCATAATGCTGGGAGAAGACAAAGACCTGTACGGACTGTCTGTTACCGGAAAGATACATATCCACAACATTACCGCAAATAGTAGTAACGATAAGGCCATAGACCACAGTGGTAATCTTATCCGCCAGAGGCATCAACTCCCCTGAAGGAAGATGTGAAGGGAAAAGCAGCGACGATGTAATAATGATTACATCGAAGGAAAGAATCAGCCTTCCCGGAGTGATATTCCTATACTTATTGATAATAAGGGCAAGGATATCGGTTCCTCCCGAACTTCCTCCCACGCTGATGGCCATACCCATACCCACGCCGGCTATAATGGCCGCCATGATTACGGAAAGGAGTTTGCCATTATCAATGGCAAGCGTCTGGACAACCTGTTTGGCCGGAGGATATGACGCTATTATGTCCTGACAGAGATTGAGGCCGATGGAGCATATGATGATAGCGTATACCGTCTTTGCGCCGAAAGACTTGCCAAGAGACTTGAATGCAGCGGCAAGAAGGACGCAGTTGATGGCAAAATACGAGTATCCCGCCTTCAGTCCGGTGGCGTACTGAATAATGGTTGCGATACCCGTTACGCCTCCGCCAAGGATGTTGTGAGGCATGACGAAGGTGGTATAGCCTATCACATAAAGCGACATGCCGACCGTAATCATTATATACTCCTTGAGGGTCTTGAAAAAACCACCCGTAACCGATCTCATTGCAATGTTATTTAATTACGATATTGACGATCTTTCCAGGGACGACAATTACCTTCACGATGGACTTTCCATCGACATATTTTGCGGTCTGCTCGAGTCCGCGCACGTGAGCCTCAACCTCATCCTTGCCCATAGACTTTGGAAGTTCCACGGTAAACCTGGTCTTTCCGTTGAATGATACGGCATAGGTTGCGTTGTTCTCTACCGTGTAAGCCTCCACATACTCCGGGAATGTTGCGTAGGTAATACCCTCGGTGTGTCCGAGCATCTCCCAGAGTTCCTCTGAGATATGAGGTGCAAACGGGCAGAGAAGTACTACCATAGGCTCAAGGATTGCTTTCTTATTGCACTTGAGGGCAATAAGGTCGTTCACGGCAATCATGAACGCGCTGATGGTGGTATTGTATGAGAAGCTCTCGATATCAGACTGTTCCTTGCCGATGAGTTTATGAAGAACCTTGAGTTCGGCAGCGGAAGGAGCCTCGTCGCTTACGGAGAAGTTCTCACCGTCAAAGAAGAGCTTCCAGAATTTCTTGAGGAAACGGTTTACACCGTCAATACCCTTGGTATCCCAAGGCTTGCTCTGCTCGACAGGTCCGAGGAACATCTCATAAAGGCGGAGGGTATCCGCACCGTATGTGTCGCAGATATTGTCAGGGTTAACCACGTTGAACATGGACTTGCTCATCTTCTCTACAGCCCAGCCGCAGATGTACTCTCCGTTCTCCAGGATAAACTCGACATCCTTGAACTCTGGTCTCCAGTTTCTGAAGGCCTCGATATCGAGTCTGTCGTTGCGGACGAGATTGATATCCACGTGGATTTCCTGTGTTTCATACTGGTCTCTGAGTCCGAGGCTGACAAACTTGTTGGTACCCACAACACGGTAAACGAAGTTCGAGCGGCCCTGGATCATACCCTGGTTGACAAGTTTCTTGAACGGCTCCTGAGCGCAGGAATAGCCGAGGTCGAAAAGGAACTTGTTCCAGAAGCGTGAGTAGATAAGGTGACCGGTAGCATGCTCGGTACCGCCGATATACAGATCCACATTCTGCCAGTACTTGTCCACATCAGCGTCAACAAGGGCCTTATCGTTATGAGGATCCATATAGCGGAGATAATATGCGCTTGAGCCCGCGAAACCAGGCATTGTGCTGGTCTCAAGAGGATAGCCGTCAAATGTCCAATCCTTTGCACGTGCAAGAGGCGGTTCTCCAGTCTCAGTCGGCTTGTACTGGTCGATTTCCGGCAGGGTGAGAGGGAGTTTGTCCTCAGGGACAGGAGTAGCGATTCCATCCTTGTAGTAAATCGGGAACGGTTCTCCCCAGTATCTCTGACGGCTGAAGATGGCGTCACGGAGACGGTAGTTGACCTTCCTCTTTCCGAGGCCCTTCTCCTCAACATAATCCTTTGCAAACTCGATGGCTTCCTTGACTGTCTTGCCGTTGAGGAAACCTGAGTTGCACATAATTCCCTCCTTGGCGTCGAAGCTCTGCTCGCTGACGTCGCAACCCTCGATCAGAGGGATGATAGGAAGGTTAAACTTCTTTGCAAATGCATAGTCACGGCTGTCATGGGCAGGAACCGCCATGATTGCACCGGTACCATAGCCTGCAAGGACATATTCTGAAATCCATACAGGAACCTTCTCGTTGGTGAGAGGGTTGATGGCGTATGATCCTGAGAACACACCGGTAACGGACTTGGTCTCGGAGATTCTCTCACGCTCCGTCTTCTTCTTGCACTGGGCGAGATACTCGTCAACGGCCGCCTTCTGCTGATCGGAGGTAAGTTTCTCCACGAGTTCGCTTTCCGGAGCCAGAACCATGAAGGTTACGCCGAAGATGGTATCGACACGGGTAGTGAAGATGGTGACCGGAATCTCTTCCTTTCCGTTGATGCAGTTGAATACAACCTCAGTACCGTATGAACGTCCAATCCAGTTGCGCTGCATTTCCTTGAGGGAATCAGTCCAGTCAAGATTATCCAGGCCGTCGAGAAGGCGTCCCGCATATGCTGAAACCCTGAGCTGCCACTGGGTCATCTTCTTCTGCTCAACAGGGAAACCGCCACGTTCTGAGAGGCCGTCCTTGACCTCGTCGTTTGCAAGCACGGTTCCGAGAGCAGGACACCAGTTAACCGTTGACTCGCCCTGATAAGCGATACGGTAGTTCATCAGCATACGGCTCTTCTCCTTCTCGGAGAATGCCTTCCACTCCTCTGCGGTGAACGGCTTGTGGTCTGAATGCGCCGCGTCAACGGCTGCGCTTCCTCCCTTTTCAAAAGCAGCGATAAGATTCTCTACAGGCATGGCCTTGTCAGCCTTGTTGTCGTAGTAGCTCGAGAACATCTTGAGGAAGGCCCACTGCGTCCACTTGTAGTAACCCGGATCGCAGGTGCGGATCTCACGGTCCCAATCGTATGAGAAACCGATACGGTCCATCTGCTGACGGTATCTGTTGATATTGTCGGTTGTAGTCTTTTCCGGATGCTGGCCAGTCTGAATGGCATACTGCTCAGCAGGAAGACCGAAGGCGTCATATCCCATAGGATGAAGGACATTGAAACCCTTGAGTCTCTTATAACGGGAATAGATGTCCGATGCGATGTATCCGAGAGGGTGGCCTACGTGAAGTCCCGCTCCTGAAGGATAAGGGAACATGTCTAGGACATAATACTTAGGCTTGGAAGAATTCTCCTCCGGCTTGAAAGGCTTTTCCTTGGCCCACCTGGCCTGCCATTTACTCTCAATCTTTTTGAAATCGTATTCCATTATTATTCTATGTTATTTCTTTATCGTCAGTTTATGTTTGGTATCCTTCTTCTCAAGCCTGAACTCCACATAAAGGGACATTCCGGTTTTGACGGCCTTTCCCTTGGTGCGGCCAGGAGTCCAGTCCGGAGAGGCGGATATCACTCTCACGGCCTCGGCATCCAGGAGCTCGTCCACGCCCCTGCGTACCTTGACATCTGTCACCTTACCCTTTTCGTTGATAACGAAGTCCACCAGCACGCGGCCCTGGATTCCGTCACGAACGGCGGACTGAGGGTATTTCAGATACTGGTAAACCCATTTCTCAAGGAAATACCTCGGATCGGTATGCCTGAAGAACGAAGGTTTAATATCGCAGTCGTAGTATGGAACCACGCTGTCATCGAATTTATTCTTCTTAAGTTCCTCCGAAGCGTTGAATACCGGCTTTGGAGCATGGTTGAGCGCTATGGAGAAATTGTAGACGTACTCTAGTTCCTTCTCCATGGACTGGTAATCGAGTATGGACTCCACATCCTTGTCGGTGTCGTGCTCAATATACTTACCCGTAGTGAAGAAGACAGAAGGAATCTGCCTGTCATAGAACGCCCTGTGGTCAGAAGGATACGGTTCGGCGGAAGTGAGGCTCGGATAAACCGGCTGAAGCTCCTTTGAGAGTGAATTCACAATCTCGTTCATATCCGGATTTGAAGAAGTGTAAGCGTAGAAGCCTGCCGATCCTGTTCCAACCATATCCAGGTTGATCATCGCGTCAATGTTCTGAACCTGAGGGAATGTCCTGTTAAGGAAATACCACGCACCAGAGTTCATAATCCCGGAGCCTCCGAATCCTATCAGAAGTACTGAACGGCGGAGAAGGATTTCATTGGTCTTGAGCATCTTTCCAAGTTCCATCAGCATGGCGAGGCCGGAAGCGTTGCCATTGGCGCCGTAGTAAATCCTGCGGGCCTTCCCGCCACCTACGAGAACCTCTGTAGAGCCCAGGTTGTCCATCCTGGCACCAATTACGATGTACTTGTCCCGGAGAGTCTTGTCATAGCCCTGAATGACGCCGATGACATTGCGGCTCACAAGGGTATCTCCCGAATCCGTCCTGAGTCCGAAGATTTCTCCGTCCTCCGGGCTGAGGAGGTCTATACCGTATTTCTTGAAAACGGCGGAAAGATACTGAGCCGTTTCATGTTCTCCGTCGGAACCGGCCTTGCGGCCTTCCATGGAAGGGGAAGAGATGTAGCAGACATGCTCTTTCAAAGACTGGACTGTCTCGCTGTCGTAAAGAGACTGATATCCCGTCTTGAACTGGGCGCCGGCGTTAAAACCGGCAGCCGCAACCGCAAAAAAAGCGGCGATTTTAATAAGTCCTGATTTCATACCTGACTACACCTCCAAAATCGTGCAAATTTAATATAAATCAATGCAAATAAAAAGCGTATCTTTGTGGCGTCCACCAATATGAAGTCTTTAACTCTAATAATCACGACAACCCTGCTTCTGGCAGGATTCACCCCGGCCGGGGCTCAGTTGAAATACGACCTGAAGAAACCGGTCCCCCTGCCTCAGACCCCGGATACCGTCTCAATGGTATTCATAGGGGACGTGATGATGCACAAAAAACAGCTGGACTACGACTTTACCGCCTTCCTGGCTCCGCTTAAATCCAGGCTTTCAGGCGCGGACGCAGCCGTAGCCAACATGGAGTTCACGATGGCCGGCACGCCATATACAGGATACCCGGCATTTTCGGCGCCGGACGGCTATGCCGAATACGCGGCAGACTGCGGAGTGGACATATTTCTCCTTGCCAACAACCACATCCTTGACAAGGGCAGAAGCGGAGCCATCAGGACACTTGACGTCTACGACAGAATCTGCAGCCAGAGAGGCACCCTCTATACGGGAATGGCCAGGAACAAAGAGGTCCTCGGCAGGACCACTCCCCTGATGATCAACCTTAAAGGCGTGAGGATTGCCCTTGTGAACTTCACCTACGGAACCAACCTCTCTTCATCCGAGGAATGGCCCAGGGTCAACAGGATAAACCGCTCCGAGATGACCGCCGCAATAAAGAAAGCCAGGCAGGCAGGAGCCGAATTCGTAATAGTACTGCCCCACTGGGGGACGGAATACACCCTTCAGCATAACGCCGGCCAGGAAGAAGCCGCAAGGTACTGTGTGGAAGCCGGAGCAGATGCCATTATTGGAGCCCACCCACACGTGGTCCAGGACACCACCCACATTTCCGGGGTCCCTGTCATATACTCCATGGGCAACGCCGTATCCAATATGAGCGCCCGAAACACCAGGATAGAGCTGATGGTAAAACTGACATTCGCGCTGGACAGGAACGGGGAAAGGAAGATGCTGGAGCCGCAGCTGGAGTTTCTCTGGTGCACGCTTCCTGGCACACTCACAGACAATTATACAACCATTCCGCTGAAGGAATACCTCGGGAAGAGAGAATTATGGAAGGCGGGATATGATTATGACAATATGGTCTCAAGCTGGAAAGCCGTGAAAGCAGGGACCGGTATCAAGGACTGATAATGAAGAAAACCATTGTACTTGAAGCAATCGACCCGATTGAAATCTACGGAGTCAACAACAGGATACTTCTTGCATTCTGTTCATATTTTCCAAACCTGAAAGTCGTAGCCAGGGGCAACGAGCTCATCCTGGACGGCAAAGCCAAGGACATCCAGGAGTTCAACCAGAAATTTGCAGAAATTCTGGAGAGGCGTCAGCATAAGATGAACATCACCCCTTACGACGTTGAAGACATCTTCGAGGGAGACGGTTCTTCCTGGGGCGAGACCGCTCCAAGCAGCGATTCCGCCATAGTCTTCGGTACCGACGGAAAGCCTATCAAGGCACGCAACAAGACCCAGCAGGAGATGGTCAAGGCATATTTTGAAAACGACCTCGTATTTGCAGTAGGTCCTGCCGGAACGGGAAAGACCTACATTGCCATAGCCCTGGCCGTAAGAGCCCTCAAAAACAGGGAAATCAAGCGAATCATACTTACCCGTCCGGCCGTTGAAGCCGGCGAAAGGCTCGGCTTCCTTCCCGGAGACCTGAAAGACAAACTCGACCCGTACCTCCAGCCTCTCTACGACGCCCTCGGAGATATGATTCCAGTGAAAAGGCTCCAGGAATTCATGCAGGACGGAACCATCCAGATAGCGCCTCTGGCCTATATGCGAGGCAGGACCCTCGACAAAGCCTGCGTCATCCTCGACGAGGCCCAGAACACCAACCTCGGCCAGCTGAAAATGTTCCTTACCAGAATGGGAGCCAACGCCAAATTCATCGTAACAGGTGACGCCAGCCAGATCGACCTTCCTCACAAGGAAGATTCAGGACTTCTCAAGGGAATCGACCTTGTACGCAACATCAAAGGCATTAAGACCATCATGTTCACCAACGAAGACATCGTGCGCCATCCGCTGGTAAACAAGATAGTCAAGGCCTTCGGAAACAATTAGCGCCAGCTTTTTCAAGCCGGCGCCTAATTATAAATATTATTTCAGATTATTTTGAAATCTCCGCATACTTGTCGTATGCTGCCTGATACTCTGCTGATTCACCGCGGAAACGGAAGTAAACGTTCTTAAGGTAGATTGCGCAGTTCATCTTGAGGTCGTTATCCTTTGTGATGTTGTAAGCCTTCTCAAATGGCTCGATGCATGCCTTGAGAGACTTCTCAAAGTCTGCAACGAGAGCCTGATACTTGGCATCGTCAAGCTCATCCTGAGCCTGCTCCTGAATCTTCACAGCCTTGTCATAGAAGAGAACGCCCTCACCGTAGAATCCATACTCATAGTTAGGATTGATTTCAGCGCACTTCTCATATGAAGCGACAGCGGCGTCAAGGTCACCGAGCTCCTTGTGGATATTACCCTCTACATAATAGATAGAAGCGTTATCAGGCTCATTTTCCTTAGCCTGGCCAAGGAGTTCAAAGAGCTTCTTAGGGTTCTCTTTGTTGGCAACATAGTAGTTGATAAGGCCTACGAGGATACCCTGGCTCTGAGGGAACTTTGCGAAACCCTCCTCGAGGTAATTCTTTGAAAGGGCCTTGTCATCCTGCTTGTCAGCGATCTCGGCAAGACGTGAGTAAACGGCTCCGGCCTCTCCGTAGTAACCGTAAGTAAGGCACTTCTCGAAGCACTTCTTAGCCTTGTCAAGCTGACCTGCAACATGTGCGGTGTAACCTGCGTTATAGAGGGAACCTGTATCTACAGGAGATACGAACTCTGTGCTTGATGTCTCGTAAGCAGCCTCAAATGCGTCGCTTGCGCCTGCGAGGTCACCGAGAGAATACTTGCTGTATGCAAGCTCCACATACTTCTGGGCGATGTCAGAAAAACCGTCCTGGATATTCTTCTTCTCTGCACCCTTGGTATCAAGTTCAGCGCTCTTCTTGAAAGCCTTTGCAGCCTCGCCGAGAGCGTCAGGATAAGCAGGGGCGGTAACTTCGATGATCTGAAGCTGACCGTTCTCAGAATAATAAAGGTTCTTGTCGGCAAAAACGTCCTTGGTATACTGAACTCCTCCGATTTCCACCGTCTCAGATGACGAAGGCTTCTCAGAGCCAAGCATAAGTGTAAGTTCCTGCTTTGAAGCACCTAACATTGTATTTGCAGAAGGGGCGTCATAAGCCTTAAGATAAGCCTGTCCCAATTTTGTCCAAGTAGCCGCCTTAACTGCCTTCTTTTCATTCTGTGAAGCAGCCTTAGCTGACTCGACAGCGTTTCTTGCAGAAGCGACAGCCTTGGATACCTGAGCGTTTGCAGCCTGTGCGGATGCAAGGATCGCCAAGATGATAAGGATTCTTTTCATAAGTAAAAATATTGATGTGATTATTCGTTATTAGTATCGTCTGAAGCGGAAAGTTCAGGTGAAGCCTCCGGTTCTGTCTCTGCAGGAGCCTGGGTCTCTTCATCCTCGGACTTTGCCACAACCGAAATGGCTGCGATGCTGTCCTTTCCTCTAAGGTTAACAAGTTTTACACCCTGTGTCGCACGTCCCGCAGTACGGATATCGGATACAGCCATCCTGATTGTCATACCTGAATGCATGATGATCATAAGGTCGTTCTCCTCCGTCACGTTGGAAATAGCGACGAGTTTACCAGTCTTTTCAGTAATGTTGATTGTCCTGACGCCCTTTGCGCCACGGCTTGTAATTCGGTACTCCTCAGCGTCGGTACGCTTTCCGTAACCGTTTTCACTGACGACGAGAATAGTATGGTCGCCGGCATCCTCCGCCTTAGGAGAATAAACGAGAGCTCCGATTACCTCATCATCCTCTTCAATATTAATGCCACGTACACCAGTAGCGTTACGTCCCATGGTACGGGCGTCGCTTTCTTCAAAGCGGCAGCAGCGTCCGTTCTTTGCAGCGATGTAAATCTGATCCTCGCCGCTGGTAAGAAGAGCTGTCACGAGTTCGTCTCCCTCACGGATATTAACGGCGTTGACACCGTTGGTACGAGGCCTTGAGTATTCCTCGAGGAGGGTCTTCTTGATTGTACCGCGCTTGGTAACGAGGGTGATATAATGGTTGTTGATGAACTCCTCGTCCTTCAGGCTGCGTATATTGATATATGTCTGTACCTTGTTGTTCTGGTCGAGGCTGAGGATGTTCTGGATGGCACGGCCCTTGGAAGACCTTGAGCCCTCAGGAATCTCATAAACCTTGAGCCAGTAGCAGCGGCCGAGTTCAGTAAAGAGAAGCAGGGTGCTGTGCATATTGGCCACGTAAACGTGCTCGATGAAGTCCTCATCCTTGGTTGCGCCGCCCTTGACGCCCACACCGCCCCTGTTCTGAGTCCTGAACTCAGAAAGAGGTGTTCTCTTGATATACCCGAAATGTGAAATCGAGATGACGACATCCTCGTCGGCATAGAAGTCCTCAGGGTTGAATTCCTCTGCGGAAGGACGGATCTCCGTTCTTCTTGCATCGCCGTACTTGGCCTTCATCTCCATGGTCTCCTGCTTGATGACGTTCATCTGCTCAGCCTCGCTTCCGAGAATCTCCTGGCAGCGTGCGATGAACTTCTCGAGCTCGTCATACTCAGCCTGAAGCTTTTCCTTCTCCAAGCCGGTGAGCTGACGGAGTCTCATATCCACGATGGCCTGAGCCTGAGGATCCGAGAATCCGAAGGTCTGCATGAGTTTCTCCTTTGCAGCGTCCACGCTTGCGGAAGCGCGGATGATTGCAACGATCTCGTCAATCACGTCAATGGCCTTGAGAAGACCTTCGAGGATATGAGCCCTCTTCTGAGCCTTGTCAAGGTCGAACTTTGTCCTGCGGACGATAACCTCGTGACGGAAATCCACGAAGTTTGCAATCATCTCCTTGAGGGAGAGAGTGCGCGGACGACCGTTCACAAGCGCCACATTATTGAATGCAAAGCTTGACTGAAGCTGTGTATATTTGAAAAGCGTGTTGAGAACCACATTCGAGTTGGCTCCGATCTTACACTTGACAACCACGCGGACACCTTCACGTGAGGTCTCATCGTTGACATAAGAAATGCCCTCGATCTTCTTGTCCTCAACCATCTGGCCGATCTTCTCGATCATGTCCTTCTTGTTGACCATGTAAGGAACCTCGGTGGCAACGATGGTCTCACGGCCGTTGTCCGCCACTTCAATCTCCGTCTTGCTTCGTACGACAACCTTTCCGCGGCCCGTCTCGTAGGCATCCCTGATGCCCTGCATGCCCATGATGATACCTCCGGTAGGGAAATCCGGTCCCTTGATGTACTGCATCAGGCCATCGGTGTCGATATCAGGATTGTCGATATATGCGCAGATACCGTCGCAGATCTCACCAAGATTGTGAGGCGCCATGTTAGTGGCCATTCCGACGGCGATACCTGATGATCCGTTCAAGAGAAGAAGCGGGAGCTTTGTAGGAAGCACTGTAGGCTCTTCGAGCGAATCGTCGAAGTTCAAAGCCATGTCCACAGTGTTCTTCTCGAGATCTCCGAGCACATCCTCAGCCATCTTGGCGAGCTTTGCCTCGGTATATCGCATGGCAGCGACAGGGTCACCGTCCATGGAACCGAAGTTACCCTGGCCAAAGACCAGCGGATAACGCTGGTTCCAGTTCTGAGCCAGGCGGGCCATTGCGTCGTAGACGCTGGAATCACCATGCGGGTGAAACTTACCAAGCACCTCTCCGACAATTCTCGCAGACTTCTTCGTCTGTCCGCCATATGAAAGTCCAAGACCGTCCATTCCGAAAAGGACACGTCTCTGAACCGGCTTCAGGCCATCGCGGACATCCGGAAGGGCGCGGGATACAATGACAGACATCGAGTAGTCGATGTACGCGGTTCTCATTTCGTGGTCAATCTCGACAGGCTCTATTACGCCGCCGTTCGAGATGACCTCTTCGTTGATATTCTCCTCCATATCCATATTACTGGTATTCGATGATTTTCAGTTAATCTATAAGCACGCAAATTTAATAAAAAATAATGACAATTTTAGTATTTTTGCGATACACACAGCATTTTATGGAACTTAGAATTGCAGACGAACTCAATGGAGTTATCAAATACGCCAGAGACGAGGCGATGAGGACCGGCAGCATGACTATCGAGCCCGACCACCTCTTCCTCGGCATGGTACGCCACGGTGAAAACGCGGCCGCCCGTGCCATCAAGGAGACCGGAATCGACCTGGCCGACTTCAAAGAATTCATCGACAGCCGAATCTTCCGCCCGGGACAGATTCCATACAGCGAGATTGACAACATAACCTTCTCAAGGCAGACCCAGAACGTGCTTAGCCTGGCAGTCCTCGAGGCACGCAAATTCGAGAGCGCCGAGGCGTCATCCCAGCACCTTCTCCTTGCCCTGTGCAGAAGCACGGGCAGTTACGGCCAGGCCTACCTCCGTCAGAAGGGTGCCGAATACGGCAGGCTCCTGGCCTGGTTCCAGGAACAGAACCTCCTGACGCTCGGAAAGCTGGACAGTCCAAAGGACGAGGCCTCACCTTCCGACGAGTCAAAAGACTCAGAACCAAAGCCGAAGGACAACCAGGCAAAAGAAAACGAAGTCAACCTTGAAGACTTCGGATATAACCTCACCAGGGCTGCTTCCGAAGGCAAACTGGACCCTGTAGTCGGACGCGAGGACGAGATTTCAAGGGTAATCGAGATTCTCGGAAGGCGAAAGAAGAACAACCCGATGCTCATCGGAGACCCTGGCGTGGGCAAATCCGCCATCGTCGAGGGCATCGCCATAAGGATAGCCACGGGAGACATCTCCCCTGCCCTTGCAAAGAAAAGAATCATCTCCCTCGACATTGCTTCAATAGTTGCGGGAACAAAATATCGCGGAGACTTTGAGAAAAGGCTCAAGACCATCATCAGCGAAGCCTCCCAAAACCCGGACCTCATCTTTTTCATCGATGAGTTCCACACCATTGTCGGAGCGGGCGGAGCCCAGGGAAGCCTTGACGCGGCCAACATGCTCAAACCTGCGCTGGCACGCGGAGAAATCCAGTGCATAGGCGCCACCACCCTCGATGAATTCTCAAAAATAGTCGAGAAAGACGGAGCCCTCGACAGAAGGTTCCAAAAGATCATGGTCAACCCTACCGACACCCAGCAGACCCTTGCAATCCTCAGGAACATCAAGGGCAATTACGAGCAGTACCACAACGTCATCTATACCGACGAAGCCCTGGAAGCCTGCGTAAGGATGACGGACAGATACATCTCCGACAAGGCCCTTCCGGACAAGGCGATAGACGCCCTGGACGAGGCAGGGTCAATGGTACGGCTTCACCTCCACGGAAAGGGCAAGGCAACCGACACGGTAACCGCCGAGGACATTGCCGCAGTGATTGCAAAGACCACCGGCATCCCTGCCGGAAAGATTGCGGAATCCGAGGGTGTTCGTCTCCAGAAAATGGAAGACGTCCTCAAGAAAAGGGTAATTGGACAGGACGATGCCGTCCATACCGTTGTAAGCGCAATCAGAAGAGGCCGCGCCGGACTGAAGGACCCTTCACGCCCGATTGGCTCATTCATGTTCTTCGGTCCCACCGGAGTTGGAAAGACTCAGCTTGCAAAGAGCATCGCGGAGTACCTGTTTGATTCAGAAGACAATATGATCCGCATAGACATGAGCGAGTATATGGAGAAATTCTCCGTGTCGAGACTCATCGGAGCCCCTCCGGGCTATGTCGGATACGAAGAAGGCGGCCAGCTCAGCGAGCAGATCCGAAGGAAACCATACAGCGTAGTCCTTCTGGACGAGATTGAAAAGGCCCATCCCGATATATTCAACATTCTTCTTCAGGTAATTGACGAAGGACGCCTTACCGACAGCAACGGCAGGACGGTAAACTGCAGGAACATCATCCTCATAATGACGTCCAACACTGGAAGCAAGGAAGTTGACCAGTACGGCAGCGGAATAGGCTTTGCCACGGCGTCAAGGGACGTTCAGGCAAACAGGAAGGCCGTTCTTGAGAAGGCTGTAAGAAACTCCTTCCCTCCGGAATTCCTCGGAAGAGTGGACGAAAAGATTTTCTTCAAGTCACTTACCCGTGCCGATATGGAGAAGATTATCGATATCGACCTGAAAGAACTCAAACACAGAGTGTTGGAGGCAGGCTACAGCCTGACGGTAACCCCATCTGCAAAACGATTCGTAGCAGATGCGGGATTTGACCCGAATTTTGGAGCAAGACCGCTCAGGAGAGCAATCACGCAATACATAGAAGATCCTGTTTCCGAATTCATAATTGCAGAAAGGATGCTTCCTAAAAAACACACGAAAGCAATCTTCAGCACGACCATAAAGGTCAGCCTGAATGCAAAGAAGAACGGAACCATCGTCTCAGGCGAGCCTGATATCCTCAATCTCGAGCCCCATGTCGCTGATGAGACCAATCAAAGTCTGAAGTGATGATTCTGAAGAGATGTAATTGTCGAGCGTATCGACTGAATAATCTGTATTTTTCATATCTTTAGACAACCTCTTTATCAAGATTGTACTGCAAAAGTACAGGCACCTTGTGCCAAAACACTGCACACTTAAGATTTTTATGAAAAAATTATTGCTGATAACCATACTGTTTATTCTCACATTCGGCGAATCATTCGCCCAGATGGCTGAGAAGCACAAAACATATTTCTTTGCAGAAAAAGACGGCCACCAGCTCATGATGGACGAGTACCTCCAGAAAGGAGATAACAAGGGCACCATCATCTTCGTTTTCGGTGGCGGCTTCAAAGCGGGAAAAAGGGAGACGAGAACATACAAGAGATGGTTCTACCAGCTTAATGAAAACGGATACAGGGTATATTCGATAGACTACAGGCTCGGACTTAAGGACGCCAGGAAATCAGGCCTCGGAATGGTCCGGGAAACGAGGGAGGCCATCGCCATGGGAGTGGAGGATCTCTTCAGCGCCACCCATTATATCCTTGAAAACGCCGATGAACTTGGCGTTGATCCAAAGAGAATCATCGTTGCGGGCACATCTGCGGGAGCCATAATCGCCCTCGACGCAGACTGGGCAATCTGCAACGACAAGAAAATTGCCACGGACATCCTTCCGGCAGGGTTCCGCTATGCCGCCATCATGCCGTTCTCCGGAGCGATACTCTCCTGCGAGGGTGCCCCGAGATATGCCCATGAGCCGGCGCCTACCTGTTTCTTCCACGGCACGGCCGACAAGGTTGTAAACTACGGTCACATCCACTTCTTCAGGATTGGACTGTTCGGAGGCAAGTATCTTGCAAGACATTTCCACAGAAAAGGTTACAACTACAGCATCTACCGCTACAAGGGTAACGGACACGAGATTGCGACCGAATTCCTGGCCACACTTCCGGAGCAGCTCGGCTTCCTTGAGACCAACGTCCTCAAAGGACAGAAAAGGATCGTCGACGCAGTGGTCAACGATCCTCAGATCAAAAAAGGCAGATCGTATAAAAACCGGAAGGCCCTCTACAAAGACTAATTCTGAGAAAGCTTGTCAAGTGCAAGCTCGACAAGGGCACGCACACGAGGCTTGTAGTCCGTGTTGCTGCTTCCAAGGTGACGGTTGGCAATCACGCAGCAGACTGTTGCCGCATCATGTCCAAGCTGGCCCGCAAGGCCTGCAAGGGCCGAACCCTCCATTTCAAAATTTGTAATCTTCCTGCCGTCATACCTGAACGACTCGAACTTGGAAATCATGTCAGGAATTGCAAGACCGAGACGGATTACACGGCCCTGAGGCCCGTAAAAGCCAGGAGCGGAGATTGTCATACCCCTGACGGTAGAGTCTTCAAATATCTTGCAGAGTTTCTCGCTGGCGTGAACGAAGTAAGGGGACGTGAGATATTTGTTCCAGCCCACGTGAGCCTTGAACGCCTCCTCGTAACCGGCGAGGGCAATTTTCTCCCTGTTCTCATACCAGTTAAGAAGGCCGTCGGTTCCGATTGAAATCTCGGAGAAAACGAACGACCCCAGAGGAATGTCCGGCTGAATGGCGCCGCAGGTGCCAATCCTGAGGATGGTAAGGCGGCGATGCTCCTTCTTAGGTTCCCTGGTCTGGAAATCCACGTTTGCCAGGGCATCGAGCTCCGTCATCACGATATCGATATTGTCCGTACCGATTCCCGTTGAAAGGACGGTAATTCTTTTCCCCTTATAAGTTCCCGTTACGGAAACGAATTCTCTTGAAGCGTGACGGAATTCCTTCGTATCAAAGAATTCCGCAACCATGTCAACACGGCCAGGATCTCCGACAAGTATCACATTGTCAGCCAGTTCCTCCGGACGGAGGTGGATATGGAACGCCGAGCCGTCAGCGTTGATAATAAGTTCTGATTCTGCGATTCTCATAACAATTCAAGTTTAAATCATAGTCCGTCAAAAAGATGCGGACATCATCAAATATAGTTTTTTACGGTGATAATTCCTAATTTTGCCCGGCGCCCCGGAAAACGGGCGGAAACAGTTTAAACAGGATACGTTATTATGTGGCAGAGAATACAGACTCTATATCTTGCAATAGCATTCGCGCTTTCAGTACTGATGCTTTTCATGGGACTGACGGACAAGACGGCCTTCACGGTGCTTATCGTGGTCATCGCCTTCCTTCAGCTCATCGCCCTCACAACATATAAAATCAGGATATTCCAGATGAGGACCTGCGTACTTTCAGCCCTTATCTGCGTCGCGCTCCAGGCCTGGATAGCCATCGATTTCTTCAGGGCCGCAGACAGGCTCGCATTTGACGTAAGCGCGGTTTTCCCTGTAATCATTGCGATACTCGACGTCCTCTCCGCAAGGAAAATCCTCTTCGACGAGGTTCTGGTCCGCGGAGCGTCACGTCTCCGTTCCAGCAGAAAGCGCTAGCTTTCCTTCCTGACAGACTTGAAATCGAACTTCGACAGGACTGTGTCGAGGTAGGTCTTCGTAATCGGAATCGGCTGGATTGACTCATTGTCGAGGGCCAGTTCGTAACCGTCCCTCTCCTTGCGGAGCACGGTCACCTTGTCCAGATTGACGATGTACTTTCTGTGGCAGCGGATAAGACTGCTGCCGAGGAAACTTTCCTCGACGGTCTTCAGTTTGCTCCTGATCATATAAGTCTTGAGCTCGCCCTTGGCATCCGAATACCAGACCTTGATATAATTGTCATCAGACTCGATGTAATAGAGATTCCTTGCGCTCACGGCCAGTTTAAGCACGCCGTTGTTGTCAAAAAGCGTAATCTTCTTCTCATCGTCCGGAGCCACCACCACGTCGGATACCACATTGCTGAAGTTCATAAGGCGGATGGTATTGTTCTTGTCGATGATGGCAAAGTACATTCCCGCAATGATATAAGGCACCAGCAGAGATGTGAACGAGTAGATCAGGGACTTGAAGAAAATATTGGAAGCGGTACGCTCTCCGATATCGATGATTCCCAGCCTGTGCGCATCCATTGTAAGCCCCGTGTACATTGCGCTGATGATGATTACCTCAGCCACATCCCAAAGGACATACTTCACGTAAGTCATACTGATTCTGTTCCTTAGTTTGTACATCATCCTCTTGCTGAAGATGATTACAAAGAGGGCCATAAGGCAGAAAATAACCGTAAACAAAAAAGCCTGCGATGCGCCGAGTTTAAACCATGCGTTATTTGAGAACGGAACGCTGACAAGCAGGAAAGCCATTGAGAACAGCGCCGTAAATGTCACTGTTGCAATAAGTTGATACTTTCCCAGCAGATATCTTGGAACTAATGTATTCATCATATATGGGGCGAATTTAGGAATTTGACAACAAAATCAAAACAGGAATTTCACCACAAAAACCACGTCTTTACCACAATTTAATATATGCACGCAGGGTTAAGTCATTTTTCATTTATTTTTGCTTCCGTAAATAAAACCAAACGACTAACGAAATGAGAATAATAGGTACAGGTAGCGTACTCCCAAGCAAAGTCGTCACGAACAACGATTTGTCCAAATTCCTTGACACCAGCGACGAGTGGATCGTTCCGCGCACAGGCATCAGGACAAGACACGTAATCACTGACGAGAAGCTCGAAGACATGGCAATCGAAGCCGCCAGAAAGGCTATCGACGAGTCAGGCCTCAAGTTGGAAGAAATCGATTACTTCATCTGTTCCAATGTTGTAAATGAATATGTAACTCCGGGTCTGAGCTGCATCATCGCAGCCGGTCTCGGTCTGACCTGTCCATGCGTGGACATCAACTGCGCATGTCCCGGATTCATATATGCCCTCGACATCGCGGAGACAAGATATCTTGCAAAGAAATCTAAGAACATCCTCATAGTCTGCGCCGAGGAGCCGACCAGAATGTGCGACTGGAGCGACAGAAGCACAGCCGTTCTCTTCGGTGACGGAGCGGCAGCCGTCGTCCTTACCGAAGGCGACAACATCAAGGGCATCAAGCTTCACTCAGAGCCGGCTGCAGACAAAATCTGGATGAAAAGGATTCTTTCCAAGACACCGTTCATCACCAAGGAGGAAACCGAAGCCGCCCTTCAGATGAAGGGACGCGAGGTGTTCAAATTTGCAGTCAACGCATCTACGACCCAGGTGGACGCCCTTCTCAAGGAAGTAGGCATCTCCAAGGATCAGGTTTCATATTACATGGTACATCAGGCCAACCAGAGGATTCTCGACTCGATCGAGGACTATCTCGGAGAGCCTAAGGAGAAGTTCCCAAGCAACATTTCCGACCACGGAAACTCTTCTTCGGCTTCCTGTCTTATCCTTCTCGACGAATGTAACCGCAAGGGTATGTTCAAGAAAGGAGATATCCTGGTATTCAGCGCCTTTGGTGCAGGCCTTCTTTCAGCAGCCGCCGTTCTCGAATGGTAGTTGCTGAATATTTTATATATTTGTAGTTCATAACTATCCCAAAATGATTAAGAGTAAAATCTGTGATATCCTCGGGATCAAGTATCCACTTTTTCAGGGTGGAATGGCGTGGATTGCTGATGCAAACCTCGCAGCTGCCGTGTCAAATGCCGGCGGCTTAGGTCTGATCTCATCAATCAACTTCGGCACAGAAGCCGTAAGAGAAGAAATTAGAAAGTGTAAGACCCTTACAGATAAGCCTTTCGGTGTAAATATCATGCTTATGGCTCCTAACGCAGCCGAAGTAGCTGACATGATCATCGAGGAAGGCATCAAGGTGGTTACCACAGGCGCCGGATCTCCGGCCGCTTATATGGAAAAATGGAAGGCCGCAGGCATCAAGGTTATCCCTGTAGTGGCTTCCGTAGCCTACGCCCTCAAGATGCAGGAACTCGGCGCAACAGCAGTAATTGCGGAAGGCGCTGAATCCGGCGGACACGTTGGCGACACCCACACCATGGCACTTGTTCCTCAGATTGTCGACGCCCTCGACATCCCTGTCCTCGCAGCCGGCGGAATCTTCGACGGCAGAGGCGTTGCAGCATCGTTCATGTTCGGAGCGTGCGGCGTACAGGTAGGAACACGTTTCCTCGTAGCTGACGAATGTCACATCCACGAGAATTATAAGGACAAACTCATCAAGGCTTCCGATGTCAGCACAATGGTGACAGGAAAGTCATACGGAGACGCCGTCCGCAGCCTCAAGACTCCGTTCTCAAAGAAATTCTTCAAGATGGAGTTCGATCCGGCAATTCCTAAGGAGGAAGTTCTCGAATTCGGCCGCGGATCAATGAGAAAGGCAGTATTTGACGGTGATAACGCCGGAGGAAGTTTCCTCGCAGGCGAAGTTGCCGGAATGATTAAAAAGACGGAGCCGGCAGCCGCCATCGTTGAAGACCTCATGGGCGGAGCTGAAAAACTCCTTGCAAACGCATCATCATTATTAGCATAAACTGAATAATTATGGATAAAAGAGTAGTAGTTACAGGTCTCGGAGTAATCTCTCCTGTAGGAAATGACGTAGAAACATTCTGGAAAAACCTCAAGGACGGTGTCTGCGGCATAGATTACATAACTGATTTCGAGACATCGAACCTTCCTGTCAAGATTGCGGGTAAAATCAAGGACTTCGATCCTCTCCAGTATGGAATGGACAAGCCTTTCGCAAGGAAGCAGGACCTCTTCACACAGTACGGAATGGCTGCCGCATGGCAGGCAATGAAGGACTCAGGCCTCAAGGCTGACGGCGAAGACGCAAACATTGACTCATTCAGACTCGGAACATACGTAGGCTCAGGTATCGGCGGATTCTCAATCCAGTACCGTGAGACTGAGAAGATGATTGAAGATCCTTCAGGACAGTGGGTATCTCCACTTTTCATCCCTACGATGATTTCCAACATGGCTTCAGGACAGATTGCCATCAAGTTCCAGGCAAACGGCCCGTGTATCGACGTCGTAACAGCCTGCGCAACTTCAACCAACTCAATCGGTGAAGCTTACAGGGCCATCAAGCACGGCTATGCTGACGCAATCATCGCCGGCGGATGTGAGAATGCCACAATTCCTCTCGGAATCGCCGGATTCGCAAACGCCAAGGCTCTCTCAAGAAGCGAAAACCCTAAGTACGCTTCCCTTCCGTTCAACGGAAACAGAGGCGGTTTCGTAATGGGTGACGGTGCCGCCGTGCTCATCCTCGAGGAATACGAGCACGCAAAGAACCGCGGAGCAAAGATCTATGCAGAAATCTGCGGATACGGCAACACCTGCGACGCTCATCACGCAACAGCACCTAGGCCGGACGGCGTAACCCAGGCAAGATGTATTTCAGACGCCCTTAAGGAGGCAGGCTTCGACGAGAAGAAGGACAACCTCTACATCAACGCGCACGGAACGGGCACACACCTAAACGACGCCGCTGAGACAAAGGCTTACAAGGTTGCTCTCGGAGACTTCGCATACAAGGCTCACATCAGCTCAATCAAGTCAATGACCGGACACATGTTCGGAGCTGCAGGTGCTGCAGAGGCTATCGCCACCATCCTTGCCCTCAGGGAAGGCATCGTTCCTCCGACAATCAACCTGGACGTTCCGGATCCAGAGTGCGACCTCGACTACACGCCTAACAAGGCTGTCAAGGCAGACCTCACGCTCGGTATTTCCGATTCATTCGGATTCGGCGGCCATGACGCATGTATCGCATTCAGAAAAGCGGAGGCATAAGCATGGAACACATGGACTTGGAAGAAATCAAGAAGTATCTCCCTCACAGGGAACCGATGCTTCTTATCGAGGAGGCGTGGATTGACGACGAAGGAAAAGGTCACGCAAAATACACGATCAAGGAAGACGAGTTCTTCACAAGAGGGCACTTCCCTGGCAACCCTATCGTTCCTGGAGTTATCCAGTGCGAGATCATGGCCCAGAGTTGCGCCGTCCTCGTCAAGGACGACATC
>CADBMK010000196.1 GCA_902795785.1 uncultured Bacteroidia bacterium
GCACAGGTACCAGGTCCAGCCGTGGGTGATTTTCGGTGATGCGTCACTGGAAGACATGACTATTTCCTATCCTCTCACCATTGAGGAACTCTATAAGAACTGCCAGGGTGTGGGTGAAGGCAAGGCCCGCAAATACGGCAAGCCTTTCCTCGAACTTATTGCAAAGTATGTGGAGGAGAATGAGATAGACCGTCCTGACGACTTCGTGCTCAACGCACCTCCAAGCAAGTCTCCTAACAAGGTCTATATCATCCAGAGCATAGACCGCAAACTCTTCCTTGACGATATCGCCGCGGCCAGGGGAATGACCATTGAAGAACTCCTCACGGAGATAGAGGGTATCGTGGCTTCGGGAACCAAACTTGACATCAATTATTACATCCGCCAGGTTGTGGATGACGATGTGGTTGAGGAAATCTTCGATTATTTCAAGGAAGAAGCCGCATCGGATTCACTTGAGGATGCAATCAAGGAACTCGGCTCCGATTATGACGAAATCGAGATCAGGCTTGTAAGAATCAAATTCCTTGTTGAGGTGGCAAACTAGATTTCTGCCTTCAAAGGGATCGCTTTCCTGTTTTCAAAATGAACCAGATACCTGAATCCGAGGGATTGCAGGAAGCTGATGGTGTCTCTGAAATTGAAGCCCGTATGGTCCGCTTTATGCGAGTCTGAACCGAGGCTGATGAATTCTCCTCCAAGCTCACGGAACCTTTTCAGGATGGCCGGGTCAAGGACTGGCGTCCTTCCCTTGTATTCCTGGTAGGTCTTGGTGTTGATTTCCAGGGCCTTTCCTTCCTTTGCGAGAAGCCCGAGGATCTTATCCAGGATATCTCCGAAGTCTTTGTAGAGGATGCTGGTCTCAGGGTAGGAGGCGTATCTTACGATGTAGTCGTAGTGTCCCATAATGTCGAAATCGTTCCCGAGCCAGACCAGTTCTTCGCAAAGGGTCTCGAGATAATGGCCGTAGGCCTGCTTCCAGGTCTTGTTCTCGTAGTAGGAGCCCCAGAACGGGTCGGTCTCCTCCAGATAATGGCAGGAGGCTATTATCTCGTCGAAACTGTTGTTGTCCAGAACATTCCTGATCTGGTCCCTGTATGGCTTCTGGACGCCGATTTCTATGCCCTTGAAGATGCTTAAATCAGGCATAAGGGCGTTGACCCTGTCGATTTCAGCCTGCTGGGCCGGAATGTCAAAGGTTTCCGGGACCATATTCTCGAAAGCCGCCTTCATCGGCGGTGTATGTACGTCACAATGGTCTGTAAAACACATTCCTGAAAGGCCGGCGGCGGCCGCCGCCCTGGCGCTCTCCTCTACGGTTGTGTTTTTCCCGTCAAATGAGAACTGGCAGTGATTGTGATTGTCGTAAACGTTTTTCATTAACTCAATCCTTCAATTTCCCCGTTGACCACGTCAATCTTCATGGCCTGCGGTACAAGCGGGAGACCAGGCATACGGATGATGTCACCAGCTATTGCAACTATCATTTCCGCTCCCGCGTTGATGACGATGTCCTTGATGTCGAAGTTGAATCCCGTTGGAACTCCATATTTTGTCGGGTCCTGTGAGAATGAGTACTGGGTCTTGGCGATGCAGACAGGGAAGCCGGCATAGCCGCTGGCCACAGCCTCGTTTATCTTCTTGAGGGCGTCGGAAGAGAAACTTACGCTTGCCGCTCCGTAAATCTTCTTTGCAACAGCCTCTATCTTTTCCTGAATGCTCTGGTTGTCGGCGTAGGTGAGTTTGAGAGGGGCTGACGGAGTCTTGTCTATGGTTTCCACCACGAGGTTCGCAAGGTCAACGGCACCGCTTCCGCCTTCGTTGTAGGCGTTATTAAGCGCGAACGGCACTCCGAGAGTCTTGCAATGCTCTTTTACGAGGTTAATCTCGGCGTCCGTGTCCTGGGCGAATCTGTTGAAGCAGACCAGGACGGTCTGGCCGAAGCCTCTGATGTTCTCAATATGTTTGTCGAGGTTTGACATGCCCCTTCTGACTCCTTCCTCAGAAGGTTCCTTGATCTTCTCAACAGGTATGCCGCCGTGCATCTTCAGGCCCTGGAGTGTGGCCACGATGATGGTGAGGGCTGGCTGTAGGCCGCTCTTGCGGCACTTGATATCGAAAAATTTCTCTGCGCCGAGGTCTGCGGCGAATCCTGCCTCCGTGATGACGTAGTCTCCGTAGGTCATGGCCGTCTTGGTGGCGATGATGGAGTTGCAGCCGTGGGCGATGTTTGCGAAAGGTCCGCCGTGGATGAAGGCCGGGGTGTTCTCGGTGGTCTGGACCAGGTTAGGGTTGATGGCGTCCTTCAGAAGGGCCACGATGCTTCCGCCGACTCCCATGTCCTTTACCGTGAACGGCTTGCCCTCGAGGGTGTATCCAAGGAGGATGTTATCGATTCTTCTGCGAAGATCCTCCAGATCTTTGGAAAGGCAGAGAATTGCCATAATCTCGGATGCCGGGGTGATGTCGAAACCGGCTTCCTGAGGAACTCCGTTGGAATACGGACCCAGTCCGGTGACAATCTTTCTCAGAGAGCGGTCGTTGACATCCAGAACCCTCTTCCAAAGTATCTCCTTCATTCCGAAACCTTCCTTGCGGTGCTGGTAGATGTAGTTGTCCAGCAGGGCTGCAATCATATTGTCCGCCGATGTGACGGCGTGGAAGTCACCCGTGAAATGGAGGTTGATCTTGTCCATCGGAACAACCTGGGCGTATCCGCCGCCTGCCGCACCGCCTTTCATTCCAAAGCATGGGCCAAGGGACGGCTCGCGGAGGGCGAGTACCGCATTCTTTCCGATCTTAGCCATACCAAGGGCGAGTCCGACGGAGACGGTGGTCTTTCCGATGCCGGCCTTGGTAGGTGTGATGGCCGTTACCAGAATCAACTTGCTCTTTTTGACTTTGTCTTCATTGATCTCGGTGTAAGGAATCTTGGCAATGAACTTCCCATAAGGCTCGAGAAGGTTGTTGTCAATACCCAGTTTGGCAGCCACTTCTGCGATGGGGAGAAGTTTGGCTTCCCTTGCTATTTCGATGTCTGATTTCATATTTGAGAGTTGTATGGCTATGTGTCTGCGAAATTACCTAAAAATTCATAATTTTGCATTTTTAATATAAGGCAAATTTATAATGATACTCTTCGGCTATAGAAATAAGTTCTCAAGTTATATGCGCGCCCTCGCCGCAATCGCCATCGGAATGCTGATGTTCGTGGGCAGGATTGACGCGTTTGAGACCCTTGCCAAGGTTATAGGCGCTGTTATTATTGCGGCAGGAATCGTTTCAGTCGTCTTTGGAATGACAAAACGCGGGGCGGGCACCCTTCCGCTTATGTCGGCCAATGCGGTCCTGGACATCATAATCGGTGTCCTGCTTTTTGCGAATCCTTCCGGAATAGCAGCCTTCATTCCAAAGATTATCGCCTTCCTGCTCATCGTTTTCTGCGTAATCCAGTTCGTTGCCCTCGTGGGCTCGGCTGCAGTTCTGGGCGGAGGACGCGGAGGCCTTTTGATCCCGGTTCTCCTCTTTATCGGAGCCATCCTGATTCTCAGCAGCGACAGCGGCGAGGCCTTCATCAGGATTCTCTCGGGAGTCCTTCTGGTGATGTACGGCTTCTCGGAGATTTCGTCCACCTATCGCCTTCATAAGGCAAAGGACGCCGCTGAGGCCGAGGCTTTCAGGCAGGCTCAGCAGGAACGCTATGAATTTACCGAATCCGGAAAGCTTGACACTTCCGGAATATCAGATGCCAAGGAAGTAGAATACACCAAGGAAGACTAATGATTCCAAAGGATACCGTTGACAGGATTCTTGATGCCGCCAGGGTTGAGGAGGTGATCGGAGACTTTATTACGCTCAAGCGCGCCGGCTCGAGCTATAAGGCCTGCTGTCCTTTTCATAACGAAAAGACTCCTTCTTTTGTGGTGACTCCGTCAAAGGGTATCTATAAGTGTTTCGGTTGCGGAAAGGCAGGCTCTGCCGTCAGTTTCGTGATGGATTATGAGCATAAGACCTATGTGGAGGCCCTTCGTTACCTTGCAAAGAAATACAACATCCCTGTCCAGGAAGACGAGGAAACTCCGGAACAGATTGCGGCCCGCCAGAAGAGCGAGAGCCTTTACATCGTGTCCGAGTTCGCCCATAAGTTCTTCGTGAACGCCCTTAAGGAAGGAGAAGGCCGTGCCGTGGGCTACGCCTATTTCAAATCCAGGGGACTAGAGGATGAGACGATAGAGAAATACGGGCTCGGATGGGCTCCGAAGGGAAAGCACAACCTTCTGGATGCCGCACTTGCCGCCGGCTACAAGACTGAGTATCTGGTGGAGACGGGCCTCTGCGCCCAGTATGAGGACGGAACGGTTAACGACAGGTTCTATAACCGCGTGGTGTTCCCGATCCATTCCGTGAGCGGACGAGTGATAGCATTCGGCGCCAGGACCCTCCTGAAGGAGAAGTCTGAGACGGTGGCCAAGTATGTGAACTCGAAGGAGAGCGAGATTTACGTAAAGAACAAATCCCTTTACGGAATCTGGTTCGCAAAGCAGGAGATTGCCCGCAGGGACAAGTGCTTTCTGGTTGAGGGATACCTGGATGTGCTGTCAATGCATCAGCTGGGTATCAAAAACGTGGTGGCTTCCAGCGGAACTTCGCTTACAGACGGGCAGATTAGCCTCATATCGAGGTTTACCCAGAATGTGACGGTGATGTATGACGGCGACAGCGCCGGTGTACACGCCTCGCTCCGCGCCATAGGAATGCTGCTGAAAGCCGGAATGAACGTCCGACTCCTTTTCATTCCTGACGGCGACGACCCGGATTCGTATGCCCGCAAGCATACCCTTGCAGAGGTTGAGGCCTTCATAGAGGAGAACGAGCAGGATTTCATTGATTTCATGACGGACCAGCTCCTTGCCGAGTCACAGGATGATCCAATCAAGAGGGCGGGCCTTATCAATGAGATTGCTGATACGATAGCATCGATTCCGGACGCAATCAAGCGTTCGGTTTACATAGAAACCACGTCGAGGAAACTCTCGATGGATATGGACGTCATCGCCGACAGGGTGGCCACCACCCGCAAGCGCATGATAGAGGATGAGAGAAAGGCCCAGGCCAGAATGGCTCCGGCCCATCAGCCTCAGGAAAACTCCGCTCCCCAGACGGCTCCCGTGGCCGCTCCGGCGGTGTTGAAGGACCCTATGCAGCAGTATGAGACCAACACGGTGGTGGGACCTTCCGAGAGGGAACTGCTTACGTTCCTGCTTACGGACGGAACGGA
>CADBMK010000197.1 GCA_902795785.1 uncultured Bacteroidia bacterium
ACTGTACTTTGACCATGGGATATCGTCATGTGGGAAATAGGGAACACCGGTGGTATATGCTTTGCCACTCTCTTCGTCTGGAAAGCCACGTACCTCTCTGGTGATGACACCTCCACAGGAGAGGACCCATCCAAGACCGACTTCGGAGACGGTTTCGTTTGGACGTAATCCGTTATAGTTGTAGGTCAACGACACCGGGACATCAAAGTCCGTGTCAGTATATCGGCAGATAGGTATTGAAACGCTGATTGCGCCCGTATAAAGATTGACATTATGGGTGCCGTATTTTGTGATTTCTGCGGCCTGAGGAGCCAACGGCTGAGGTGTGTCTCTCAGGTTTAACTGTGCATGCAATCTAACTGATTGGGATAGAAATAGAGACAGAAACAGCAGAGATGCTATTAAACGATGACGTGACATAGTAAAAAGTTAGTTGGTTATTTATTTGGGGTACAGGGTTTTAGCCTTTGTAAATCTATATATCTTTTTATCAATTTCCAAAAACTTATAAAAAAATGCATAGGTTTACCCGACACATTTGAATGGGCGAGTATTCTGCCGGGCTCTTTTTTATTATATTATTTTTTTCTACTTTAGACATTCAAATAGAATAACAACAATACAGCCCTATGCAAAGAAGAGATTTTCTCAAAACTGCCGGTGTAGCAGCCCTCGGAACAGGACTTGTCTCAACCGGACTCGTATCCTGCAGCACACCGAAGATTGACAAAGGACCCCATCCTTACAACATCAACACAGGTGGAGACAGGCCTAAGATGAAGCTCACATACTTCCCATACGAACTTCGTCTTGCGCATACATTCACGGTATCCAGCTACACACGTACAACAACGCCTGACGTCCAGGTGGAAATCGAATATGACGGATTCACCGGATACGGCGAGGCTTCAATGCCGCCATATCTCGGACATACCGTTGAAAGCGTATGCAACTTCCTTGCAAAGGTCAACCTTGAGCAGTTCGCAGATCCGTTCTGCATCGAGGACATTCTTGCATATGTGGACAGCCTCTCAGACGGCGACGCTCCTGCAAAGGCAGCCATCGACATAGCGCTCCACGACCTCGTTGGAAAGCTTATAGGCCTTCCTCTCTACAAGATTTGGGGATACAACAAGGAGAAGACTCCTAATACCACATTCACTATCGGTATCGACACTCCTGACGTAGTGCGCGAGAAAACCAAGGAATGTGCTGACAAGTTCAAGATCCTCAAGGTTAAGGTCGGTCTCGAGAACGATGTCGAGATGATCAATACAATCCGTGAAATCACCCAGCTTCCTCTTGCCGTTGACGCAAACCAGGGCTGGAAAGACAAATACAAGGCAATCGACGAGATTAACTGGCTGGCGGAAAATGGCATCGTAATGGTTGAGCAGCCTATGCCAATAACCCAGCTGGATGATATTGCCTGGCTTACAGAGCGCAGCCCTGTGCCAATCTTTGCAGACGAGTCAATCCAGCGTCTCAAGGACATTCCAGCAATCAAGGGAGCGTTCTCAGGAATTAACATCAAGCTTATGAAGTGTACCGGCCTTCTTGAAGCCCGCAAGATGATCACCTACGGAAGGGCCGAGGGCATGAAGATCATGGTAGGTTGTATGACTGAGACTTCCTGCGCAACAACCGCCGCAGCTCACTTCTCCCCTGCCGTTGACTTCTGCGACCTGGACGGAAACCTTCTCATCGCCAAGGATGCGGACAGATTCAAGGGTATGACCGTTGTTGACGGAAAGGTTACCCTTCCTGACGGCCCTGGTCTCGGACTTATCAAGCTTTAACAATGAGCAGAAAGACAGATATGATTGTACTGAGTATTGTCGCGATAGTTTTCGCGACAATACTCTTTTTTCAGCACCAGCAGACAAAGTACTCCTGGGACAAAGACCTCGCTGAAAGGCTCGCCTTCGACTACAGCAAGACAAAGGACGATGTAAAGGCAGTAATCGCCGAATATATCCCCAACGTGACGGACGCCCAGATAGACGAGTGGACCGAGGACGAAAGCAAACTGGAGTCAATGGTAATTAACGGAGAGAGAAGGTACTTCAAGAGAACGGCACGCAACCTGTTCAGGGTTGACAAGGCGTGCAAGGCTGTATACGACTCCCTCCATCCTGAGGTCTGGCCGGATGGGCATACCATAGACGACTACGCCGTGGATCCGCAGATTGTGAGCGATGTTCTTGGGTCGGGCAGTCCCATCGCCCAGCCAAGGACGATGAAGGTGCGCTATACAATCACCGTGGAGCCGGGCTACGTTCCGGCCGGAAAGATGATAAAATGCTGGCTTCCTTACCCAAGGACAGACGTTGCCAGGCAGACACGCGTCAAATTCATCGGCGCAGGGGTAAACGATAACGTCATCACGGACTCAACTGATGCAAGGCTCGTCTTCTCAGGAAACGCAAGCAAGCACAGCACCCTCTTCATGAAGGGACCGTCACTCAAGGACAAGCCTACCGTCTTCCACGAGGAATTCGAATACACCGTCTCAGGAGAATGGCATGACATTGATTCCAGCAAGGTCCTTCCTTACAACAAGGACAGCGAGTTATACAAGGAATTTACCTCTGAAAGAGAGGCTCACGTAATCTTCACCCCTGAACTCAGGGCTCTTGCAGACAGGATTACAGAAGGCATAGACAATCCTTACAATCAGGTGAAGGCAATCTATGACTATGTGGATGCTTTCCCATGGGCAGGAGCAAGGGAATACTCAACAATCCCCAACATTCCTGAGTACGTATGCAGGGTTGGACACGGAGACTGTGGACAGCAGAGCCTCCTTCTTATCACCCTTTGCAGAATCAAGGGCATACCTGCTCATTTCCAGAGCGGCTTCATGATGCACCCGCAGGAATGGAACATGCACGACTGGAGCGAGGTTTATTTTGAGGGGATCGGCTGGGTTCCGGTAGATGTAAGCTTCGGAAAGCAGAAGTTCCAGCCTGAGTATTTCTATCTCGGCGGAATCGACCCTTGGAGAATGATCGTTAACCAGGACTTTGGCAGCGAACTCATCCCTGCCAAGAAATATCCTAGAAGTGAAACGGTTGATTTCCAGAGAGGAGAAGTGGAATGGTCAAAAGGCAA
>CADBMK010000198.1 GCA_902795785.1 uncultured Bacteroidia bacterium
AAAAAAAGACAGGTTCATCACCTACCTTCCCATTTATTTTGCTCCCTTTATTCGGAGCAACCATCCAGAAATTGTGACACTCTAATACAGCTTGGAAATTTTGTAATGCATTGATAATAAGCATATAAAAGTGCTCCCGCCCGGGGCACATGAAAAAGGCTTCCAGACCGGAAGCCTTTTTCGGTGCCCATTGGGCCCCTCCATCCCCTGCCGCTATCACGGCTGCCCCCCGGTTTTAGCAGGAAGAGGGGCCGTCGCAGGGAAGACCTTGTGACATCAATTCCTCCAATTCAGAATCAGATTTCTCGTAGATTTCTTCCTGATTGAAAAAATGGGTGAGCATGGTGGCAAAGACCTGACCTTTGTAAATGAAAACAAAATCGTAGTAGCCAGGATTGACCTCTTCGGAATGAAGATAAAAGGAGCCCCAATGGTAGGTTTCGTCTTCGTCAGGATCCTTGCTCAGGTTACATTCCAGAACAAAGCCGGGAGTCTCATCATCCAAAGAGTTATGCAAGTAAAAACTTTGATCATCCTTGTGTATGAACACCATGACCTTGATACCTGATTCTGCGATGGCTTGAGGATAGAACTCTATCCACTCGTTTAGTTCGAAAACAGAGCGGATTCCCTCTGTGGAAAAAGGTTTCTTGTTGAATTCACCACTTCCGCAACGGTCGCCGAACAAACTCAATCCAGTCATTACAGGCTGCTCTCCCTCTTTGACGTTTACGAAATAGAGTTTGCCAAGAACCATTGTATCTTGTATCTGCGGGGTTTCAGGAGCGTAGTTTGACAATACGGCAAGTCCTGTGGCTAAAAGTATGGCTAAGGATTTCATAATCTCATTATCTTTGGAGGTGAATAAGAAAGCGCTTTTCGTTCATCTGCTCATTCGTAACGTATTTGCCGTCACTGAAAAATGCATAGGTGGTAATGGGCGTAGGAGCGTTCTGGGCCTCCTCTTTACTTTGCAGATGGATTGCTTTGAACGGCACCCCCTGTTCCTTCGCCACGGCTTCCAGAACGGGAACGTATTTACCGTTGAAGGGGCATTGACTGGTGTAATACAGTACATAGCCCGGTTCGTCGATATGAGGATGCCTCGCACACTCCTTGAACCTGGGAGCGATGGCGTCGGCTGAGAATGGCAGATACCATAGCTGAATGCCGTTATCGGCCTCGTCACAGATCTTGAATCCCTTATGTTCCAAGAACTTCGGATCGGAAAGGAAAGGCTTCTTTTTGGCAGAAGAAAGGATGCACAGTCCAATCTTTCCCTTGTTCTTGCTGTCTTTAATACACTCTTCAAGAAGGTCGTTGGAATAACCATGGCCCTTGAAAGATCCGGATACCCATAGACAGTCGATGTACATGTAATTGTCTGCCACGATCGGGTTCCAGGCATTCTCAGCCGGGATGAACTCAATGAAGCACTTTCCTCGTTCAACGCTCTTCAAGAAAACCAAGCCGTCATCAAAGCGTTCGGCCAGCCAAGCTTTCTTGGACGACACCTGAACATCTTTATTATTGGAAATCGCACAGCAAATATGCTCCTGTTCCAGATTGTCTTTTGTAACCCTGATATACTCCATGATGTTGAGAAAGTAACTATCAAAGGTAATCATTTTCTCTGAACTATACCTAAATTCCTCCATCGACCGTCCAGGCGCCAAAGCCTTTGTCGTTTCTGAGGGCGAAGGTGCGCTTTTCGGTGTGGCCGTCGGCGCGCTCCAGGGTACAATGGATGAAGACGCCGGGGAATAGGCCGGAGGTGAAGGGGGGATCGTGGCTGACGAGCCGGCATCCCTTCAGCGGCTCCAGAGTACGCAGGTGATAAGCGCCGAAGAATACTTTCAAGGCATTGACATCCCACGCTTTCAGGGCATCGATGCCTTTGAGCAACGCCTGTTCTGCGTCGATGTTCCTGAAAGCATCATAGGGCAAGACCGATGCTTCCAAAGCGAGGGTTGCCGATGTGCGGTCCAGCCAGTCCACGTCTTCCGGAGCCTCAAACAGGCCGGCCTCCATCCGGGCATCGTAATCGATGTCGGTGACCCGGAAGAGGGTTCTCCGGATGCCGGAGAAGAGTGCGTCGATCCGGAAGGTCAGGAGCCGTCCCGATGCCTTGTCAAAGGTGTAGGTCCACCGGGTATCTGATTCGAAAACGGAACTGTATTTCAAGTATTTGTTGGAGAATTCACCCTGGATGGGAGAGTCGATGGCATAGGTGATGACGCCATTCTTCTCGGACAGGCGGACCCGGGCCTTCGGATTGAGGGAATCGAGGACCGCGACATCCTGGAGGATCTCGGCCGGATTGAGGAAGAAGGCGAACAACTCCAGCACGCTGACTTGGTCCGTCCCGTCCAACTTGGCTCCCAGCCCGTTGCTCGGATTCCACACCCAGGTAAACTGTCCGTCATACAGGGCGGCCCTTTTGGCCTTTTCCAGCCGCCATACTCCGTTTCCCCGGTCCACGGTCATGGTGTGTTCCACATAGGGTTTCAGGGGATGCGTATAGCCAAAGTTTTCCTGCGGCAGGGTCCGCACCTCAACTCTGGCAGAAAACACCGGACGCTGACTGAAGTATTCGGCAGCGGTACGCAGCAGTTTTTCCGCAGCGAGAGCGGGCGTAACACCCGGCTTCACCGTCACGAGGACGGTGATTGCAAGGGCGGCCGCCGCCACCGGCATGGCCCATCGTGCCCATTTCCAGGAACGGGTG
>CADBMK010000199.1 GCA_902795785.1 uncultured Bacteroidia bacterium
ACCATGCACGATGTCTTCATTGAAAGCGACAAGGCTCTCGGGGCCGGTTTCATGGGCGATATCGACAGTATTGTCTGCGTGCATCCTGACAGGTTTGACAATACCAGGACAAAGGAAATGGCACTCGAGCTTTCAAGGCTCAACGCCCGTCTGAAATCGGAAGGGAAAACCTATATGCTCCTTGGCCCCGGACGATGGGGCTCCTCCGATCCTTTCCTTGGCGTTCCGGTTGTCTGGAGCGATATTTCAGAGGCACGTCTCATAGTAGAATGGGGTATCCCGGGATATCAGGTTGAGCCAAGCCAGGGTACTCATTTCTTCCAGAACATCACATCCCTCGGAGTGGGCTATCTGACCGTGGACGCATATTCTTCCGATTCAAAGATTGACGTGGACATAATTCGGAAGTTACCTTTGGAGTCAACGGGACAGTTCTTCGATGTCTATGATTCAAAGGGACTTATGGCTTTTGTGGACAGGAACACTGACCGTGCAGTAGTCGGTTTTAAGAATAATGGGAAATAAGGTTTTGATATATCAGGTCCTTCCCCGTCTCTGGGGTAATCCTGACGGAAATAACAAACCGGGAGGCAGCCTGGCTGAAAATGGCTGCGGCCATTTTTCAAGTTTTGACGCCGAGACCTTCAGCTATGTGAGGTCACTTGGCTGTACTCATATCTGGTATACCGGTGTTTTGCGCCATGCAACTGCAGAGGATGGCGGTGGCTGCATCCCTTCCTGCAAGGATTGGGTAAAGGGACGGGCCGGGTCACCGTATGCCATTGAAGATTATTATGATGTGAATCCTTATCTGGCTGATAACCCGGATAATAGGATGAATGAGTTTGAGGATTTGATTAATAGGACTCGTGATGCCGGCCTAGGCGTAATCATCGACTTTGTGCCCAATCACGTGGCCAGGGATTACGGCAGGATTTCTCCTGCAAAGCCTTCGGGAAGCAACGTTGTCCCGCTTGGCGCCTGGGACAACAGGACGGTTCACTGGGCCTTTGACAATGATTTCTATTATTATCCCGATACTCCCCTGACCCTGCCTGTTGAGAATCAGACATATGAGGAATGCCCCGCAAGGGCTTCAGGCAATGCGTTCACCCCTTCTCCTTCGGTGAACGACTGGTATGAGACCGTCAAACTGAATTATTGCGACGCCTATTCCCCTACCTGGCAGAAAATGTACGAGATTGTTCGTTTCTGGGCCTCAAAGGGTGTGCAGGGCTTCCGTTGCGATATGGTTGAACTTGTACCCGAGCCTTTCTTCAAATGGTTGATTGCCCGGATTAAGGAAGAATTCCCGGACATCATTTTCATAGCGGAAGTATATAATATGGACAGTTACAGGCAGTATATCCAGGACGCCGGCTTTGATTATCTGTATGACAAGTCCGGCAGCTATGATACTCTGCGCGGCGTGATACGCGGCGAAAGGCCGGCTTCAGACCTTACCTCCGTCTGGAAGGATGTCGATGGTATTCAGGGGCATATGCTCGGCTTTCTTGAGAATCATGATGAGCAGAGGCTTGCATCCGATTTCTTCGCCGGAGATCCCCGGAAGGCCTACCCTGCCCTTGCGGTTTCCGTCCTGGGAGGCAATGGAGCGTTTATGCTTTATGCAGGGGAAGAAGTCGGGGAAAAAGGAATGGACAGCGAGGGCTTTTCAGGCCTGGACGGAAGAACGACAATCTTTGACTGGTGGAGCGTCAAGGGACTAGGCAGTATCTGGGAGAGTATCCACGGCGGACAGATGGACAATGCTGAGAAGGATGTCCTGAAGAAATACAGGTATTATATGAATCTTGCAGCAGACCATCCGGCATTCTCCGGATTGTTCTGGGATCTTGTTTACTGCAATACATCAAGTAAAGGATTCGATTCCTCCAGACACTATGCATTTCTTAGGAGCGCCCGCCTTGAAGACGGCACTTTGAATTCTTTTCTGGTTGTGGCAAACTTCAGCGACTCCCCACTGGATACGGAAATCTATATTCCTCCCGAATGTGCCTCCTATATGTCTGTAGGCCAGGATTCTCTTAAGATTAGAGTGAACGCGCCCGCATGGGATGCAAGAATTATTAAAATTGTTTAAAAAAAATTTTCATCTTATTGAATTTGAATTATTTTTGCAGTCTAGAAAGAGTTCGGAAAAACACCAACAATTATTAATTTAGCAACCATGAAAAAAATTGCACTGTTAGCTTGTCTAACCATTGCGCTTGTCAATTGTACAGGACGTATTGACAATGAAGAATTCGAGCCAGTTGTCCCTTCAACAAGGGTTTTCGTTCAGGGAAAGATGCTCGGTACAGCCGCAACAAAGGGCCTCACTTGGCCTTATGTTTCCGAAGAAGGCTGGGAAACAGCACGCTTCTCTCTTCGTGTTGACAACAAAATCGTTGATTTCTACGACAAGAGTTCCGCTCTATATTTTGGAAGAAAACCTGGCGTGAACGGTAGGAACAGAGGTAAGGTTCTTACAGACTATCCTTATGGACACTATAACGACCGTGATCTTGATTACGAGAAAGTTGACAAGAAAACAGGTAACAATATCGGTCTTTTCCGTTATGTCTATGATGTTCAGGGAGTTGCTACAAAGTGCGCCATCCTCGAGGCTCCTCTTGTAGAGGATATCCTTGCAGATGATATCGAGGACCTTCAGGCAGCTATTGCCGCTGGCAAGAACGTAAAGACTAATACGGAACTTCTTGAAAAGGCAAATGCTCTTGTAGCTCTCGGAAGCTCGTATCTCAATTCACACGTTCTCTGGTACGTAGTTAAGGAAGTCGGCATGAAGAACGGCTGGCACGTAAACGGTGTCATCGCAGAAAATGAGCCTGGCGAGCCAGTTAAAAAATCTGACAACGTCGAGATTGATATCCATCAGCAGGAGCACGCTACCTGGAGTGAGATCAAGACTTCAGTTCACGTAAGAACCGACGCAAAGTCAGTTGAGATCAATATCCCTCTCGATCTTGATGATATCGTTGAGAACGATGATTTCGATATCAGAGTTTACAAGGATTACCTCAAGGGTGAGGAATATGCTGATGCAGTTGTTACAATTACTCACAGCGAGAAGGGTATCAACATCCTTATCGACAATATCAACGCTTCTGCAATCGAGTCATACAAGGAGACATTCGGTGACGGTCTCACAGTTGAGATCCACAGCTTCTGCAAGAATGATGACAAGGCTGATATTTGGAGCAAGGTTAAGAAGAGCTCTGTCGTTGCGACAGGCAAGCCTGTTACCGTTATCGGTCAGATCACAAGCGCCTACTATGATGAGAAACTTCCAGTTCCTGTAATGTAATTCTGGAATTTACACCAATATCAATCCCCGGATGCGATAAGCGATCCGGGGATTTTTGTTTTCTCCTGTTGATATGTGGATACAATAAACCCCGGGTCGGGAGGACTCGGGGTTTGTTATGAAGTGAGTTTGATTTACTTGCTCTGCTCGAGCTGGAGTGTCTTTGTAGGCTCGTCGCAAACCTCTGTAGGTCCCCAGTACTGGATAGGACCAGGGTAAACGTATGAGGTTGTCTTTGCCCACTCTTCACGGTGAGCGGCGAAGAACTTGAATGGCTTGCCGTCAAGCTCGACGAGGGCCTTGCGGATAACTGGCTTGTCAGCACCGTTACGACGCTCGAGGTTCATCATCATAGTGATTGGCACACCGCCTGCGATCCACTCTG
>CADBMK010000200.1 GCA_902795785.1 uncultured Bacteroidia bacterium
GGATGTCGTCCAATTTCTCTGAAGAAAAGTTCAAGAATGCCGAGCCTACTGTCCTGATGACGGGAGGAAACAGGCTGTCCGCCATTAAGATGCTCTTCAGACGGAGTGCAGAGGAATTGTCTCCCAAGCCGGGAGAACTCCATGCCGTCAAGACCGACCTGAAGCATCTCGGCGGTGATGATGATCTTTACATATGGTTCGGACACAGTTCCTTTCTGCTTCGTCTTGGCGGAAAGATTGTCCTTGTGGATCCGGTCTTTGTTAAAGCGGCCCCGGCCAGGATTCTTGTCAGGCCTTTCAGGGAGGCCGATATATACAAACCTTCGGATATGCCTGAAAGGATAGATTACCTCCTTATTTCCCACGATCACTGGGATCATCTGGATTACAATACGGTCAAGGCGCTTAGACACAATGTCGGACGCGTCGTGTGCCCTCTTGGCGTAGGTGCGGATTTCAAACGCTGGGGGTATTCTGAGGAGCAAATCGTGGAGCTGGACTGGGAACAGACCTGGTCTGATTCAGCCCTGTCGTTTACCGCCAAGGAAACTCGCCATTTTACCGGACGGGGATTCTGGAATCCTAAGACCATGCCGGCGGCCTGGTACATCAAATCTCCGTTGAGAAATATTTTTTATACCGGCGACGGAGGATGGGGTTCGAGATTCCAAAGGTTTGCCGGGGAGAACCTGGATATTGATCTGGCCATCCTTGAAAACGGCCAGTACAATGAAGCTTGGAGCCAGATTCATACCCTTCCGAAGTATCTTGGAGAGGAAGTCAGCTTACTTTCACCAAAGAGATTCACCACGGTACATCACTCAAAATTCTGCCTTTCTACACATCGATGGGACGAACCTTTGAGAAATGAGGTAATTGCGGAGAAGGAATCGGGCGTCCCGCTTGTCAGGCCATATATCGGAGTTCCTGTGCATTTGTAGGTTATATGAGCGAATCGGACATTCAACTTCAAGACCATTTTGACTATCGGAAACTTCTCAAGTTTACCGCACCTTCAATAATTATGATGCTGTTCACTTCCGTTTATGGTATCGTGGACGGCTTTTTCGTGTCAAATTATGCGGGTAAATCCGAATTCGCGGCCTTGAACCTGATCTGGCCGTATCCGATGCTTCTTGGAGCGGTCGGCTATATGTTCGGTGCCGGAGGCTCCGCTCTTGTTGCCAAAACCCTCGGAGAAGGGAACCGTGAGCACGCGGGCAGGTATTTTTCTCTTATTATATATTCGACGCTGATAATCAGCACGATTCTTTCCGTTTTCGGGATGTTCACCCTTGAGTGGGTGGCGAAACTGATGGGGGCAAGCGGAAAACTGCTCGAAGACGCCAAACTTTACGGCTACATCATAATGGCTGCCAACCCTACATATGTGATGCAGATTGTCTTCCAGCCGTTCATGGTGGTGGCGGAACGTCCGCGTCTGGGGTTGTGGATAACGGTGGTTTCGGGAATGACCAACATCGTGCTGGACGTCATCTTCGTGGGGCTGCTCCGCTGGGGGCTTGCCGGCGCCGCCTGGGCATCGGTAATGAGCCAGGTGGTGGGAATGGTATTCCCTGTAGTCTTCTTCATTACGGCCCGGAAGTCGAAGATAAGGCTTGGGCGCGCTTCACTTGAAGTTGGCGTTATGCTCAGGTCGTTTACCAACGGTCTGTCTGAACTGGTTACGAATTTCTCCATTTGCCTTGTGAGCATGGTGTACAACTGGCGCCTTCTTATCATGGTGGGGGAGAACGGCGTTGCGGTGTATGGCTTCATAGCCTATGTGACTGTCATTTTCCTTGCCGTATTTTTCGGTTATTCGATGGGAGTGGCTCCTGTTGTAAGCTTCCATTACGGCGCCGGGAACAGGGATGAAATCAAGAATCTCAGGAAGCGGAGCCTTAACCTGGAAAGCGTTGCCGCCATTGCAATCACCCTGGGCGCCATGATTCTGGCAAGACCTCTTGCAAAACTTTTTGTGGGCTATGATAAAGAATTGATGGATATGACCATACATGCTTTCAGGCTTTTTGCTACATCTTTCATGTTGGCTTACCTGAATATCTTTGCATCCTCTTTCTTTACCGCCTTGAACGATGGAGTCACATCTGCCATTATCTCATTCTCGAGGATGCTTGTTTTCCAGTTAGGCGCCATAATGCTCCTGCCGCATCTGCTGGGCCTTGACGGAATATGGCTCTCTATGACGGCGGCGGAAATCCTCTCGCTCTGCGTCACGGTTTACTTCTATTTCCGATACAAGACCAAGTTCGGATATTGAGTCGTCGTGACGATGTTTTTCAACAAATATGTGTTAGTTTTGCGTTATGGACAGTATTCTGATTAAAAACGTCCTTCATAAGGATGCTAAAACCAATATCTTCATAGAGGGTAACAGGATTAAAGCCATTGGCGTTCCTTCCGATAAAAATGCCTCGCAAGTGATTGAGGCTGATGGAAAGGCCATTCTGCCGGCTTTCTACAACACCCATACACACGCGGCGATGAATCTGCTTCGAGGCTATGCTGACGATATGCCTTTGCAGGAATGGCTGACCGAGTGGATATGGCCGTTCGAGGACAAAATGACCGCGGAAGATGTGGAGAAGGGTACGGCCCTGGCGGCGGAAGAAATGATTAAGGGAGGAACAGTTTTCTTTAACGATATGTATTTCGCTCCCGAAAGGATTGCCGACGTCGTGGCCAGGACAGGAATCCGCTCCGCCATCGGCATAACGGTAATGGATAACCATTCCTTGGCCGAAAGGGAGGTGAAGGCAAAGTTCATCCGTGACTGGAAAGATACCACGGGAAGGATGATGCTCACTGTGGCTCCTCACGCCATCTATACTGTGGGGACGGAAAGGCTCAAGGAAGCTGCTTTGCAGGCCCGTGAAAATGGTCTGAAGCTTCATATACACGTATCTGAAACGGCGCAGGAGGTGAAGGATTGCATCGCGGCTCACGGAATGACTCCGGTCCGCTACCTGGATTCTATAGGTTTTCTCGGCCCTGATGTAATAGCCGCCCATTGTGTGCACGTAGATGCTGAGGAATGGGATATTCTGGCCGAAAGGGGAGTTACGGTAAGCCATTGCCCTTGCTCGAACATGAAGCTCGGAAGCGGCCGTTTCCCTTATGAACTTGCAATTAAATCGGGTGTCAGGATCACGCTTGGAACCGACGGCGCTTCATCCAACAATAACCTGGATATGAGGGAGGAAATGAAGTTTGCGGCCCTTCTGGCCAAGGTGGATGGAGATCCTTCAATACTGCCCGCAAGCATGGTCTTCAAATGGGCCACCCAGAATGGAGCCGAGGCCTTCGGCATAGATGCCGGAGTTATAGAAGAAGGTAAGATTGCGGATTGTATCCTTTTGAATCTTAATGACGTGCAAATGCGTCCTCTTCATAACCTCATCAGCAACTGGGTATATAGCGCCCAGAGTAGTTCTGTAGATGCTGTAATCTGTAACGGAAAGTTGATTTACGGGAAATGATTGTTATCATAGCGGAGAAACCGAGCGTGGCGAGGGAACTGGCGAAGATTGTTGGAGCCAGAGACAGGAGAGACGGTTATATCGAGGGTAACGGTTATGCGGTAACCTGGGCGTTCGGACATCTTGTCCAGATAACCGCTCCGGAGGCCGACGTGCAGTGGAGACCGGAGAATCTTCCGATTCTTCCGGCTCAGTTCTACCTGAACGTCGGATTCACCATGAAAGAAGGGAAGAGAGTCCCGGACGAGGGCTATTCCCATCAGCTGGACGTAATCAAAAGCCTGTTCGACCAGGCGGAATACATCATAAATGCCGGCGATGCCGGCCGTGAGGGAGAACTTATCCAGAGATATATCTATGCCTATGTCGGCTGCACCAAGCCGGTAAAGAGGCTGTGGATTTCCTCGTTGACTGACAATGCTATACGTGAGGGACTTGAACAATTGCATCCAAACGACGAATTCGATTCCCTCTATGCTGCAGGAAAGGCCAGGAGCGAGGCGGACTGGCTTGTCGGAATTAATGCCACCAGGGCCCTTTCCTGTATGGCCGGACGCGGCGTGTTTTCTCTTGGACGTGTCCAGACTCCGACGCTTGCCATGGTCTGCAGGCGTTTCATTGAGAACAGGGACTTTGTCCCTCAGACCTTCTGGAACATAAAGGTCTCGTCGGAAAGGGACGGCCTTGCGTTCAAGGCTATGAATAAGGAAAGGTATTTTGACCATTCCCTCCTGGAAGCCGATACGGAGGCCATAAAGGCTGCCGGGTCAATGACCGTGACTAAGATGGAAAAGACCCAGAAGAGTCAGCAGCCTCCTTTTTTATATGACCTTACCACCCTTCAGCAGGATGCCAACAAGAAACTGGGCCTTTCCGCCCAGGAAACCCTGGATACTGCTCAGGCCCTTTATGAAAAGAAGGTCCTGACCTATCCTCGTACGGGTTCCAGGTTCATTCCTGACGATGTGTTTGCTACTTTGCCCCAGCTTCTTCAGAAGCAGGAGGGCCATCCTCGCTTCGGGGCATATGCAAAGTCGCTGGCCGGGGCATCCCTTAACAGGCACAGCGTGGATGAGACCAAGGTGACGGACCATCACGCCCTTCTTCCTACGGAGGTTTCTCCGGTTGCCCTTAACGGCACTGAGCAGGGTGTGTATGACCTGGTAATTGCAAGACTGCTTGAGTCAATCAGTCCCAAGTGCGACATGCTTTCCACCGTGGCGGAGTTTGACGCTGCGGGGGTTGTGCTCTGCGCCAAGGGAAATATGATAGTGA
>CADBMK010000201.1 GCA_902795785.1 uncultured Bacteroidia bacterium
ACGGCTAGAACGGAAAACAGCATTCCGCCGATTGTTCCGATTGCAAAATCAAACCAGAACACATCCTTAGGGCCATCTGTCAGGAACGGAATCAGACCCAGGACCGTTGATACAACGGTAAGAAGAATAGGATTGATCTTTCTGGCGAAAGCCTTGACATAGGTTGAGACAACGGTCCGCCCGGCATATCTCTTCGATGAGATAATATCCTGGAAAGTCAGGACAATATAGATTCCCGCATTGACCACAATGCCGCAAAGCATTACAAAGGCCGCAAACCCTCCCTGATCAAACGACAGGTTGGACAGTCCGAAGGTAAGGAACAGGCCTATAAATGATATCGGGATCATGAAAATAACCGCCAATGGAAGTCTCAGGGACTCAAACGTGATAGCCAGCATCACAAATATGGCGGCGATAATCAGGAAAATCAACCACGCATACTTATCCTTATGGGCGTCCCACCAGCCCCACAAAGGGTTCTCAGCCTTATAACCGAGAGGCAGAACCTCGTCATTCATATAAGCCACAGCCTTATCCGTAACCCTCTTTCCAAGTTCAGCGCTGCCGACAAAATCATAGCAGACAAAGAGCTGATAGGCCTGACGTTTTTTTCTTATACTCAAGCCAGTAAGCCTCTTTTCTATGCTGCCGATATCACGCAGCGGCACATATTTGCCTCCGGTTTCCACAGTGGAATTAAGCACGTGCCAATAGTCATAGGCATCTATTCCGGAAGAACGAAGAACAACATCAGAATACTCTCCGGCCGTGTTGACAGAAGCAATCTCCCTGTCATACAATTCAGAAGAAAGGGCAGAATAATACTCGTACGGAGTCACTCCGGCAATGGCCATCCTCTCAAAATCATAAGACAGATTGAACTCCGTCTTTGGCTTCCCATCCCATTCGGAAGACCAGATTTCCAATCCGGTAACCCTCTTGTTGGCTGACAGATATTCCACCAGGTGCTCCGCATACTTCCTCAATTCCCTATAATTGTACCCCGTAAGGTTAATCTGGTTTCCTTTATAATACGATACCAGATTATTATTGAAATTATTATCGTCAATTCCGGACACTGACCAGTTGGCGCCTCCGAAGTTGATGGCCATGGAAGTGACCTGAGATTTCACCATATAAGGGATACCTGTATTTTCAAATTCAGGTTTGAACTCCACATCAATGGTGGCATTGTCATAAGAAGTAATTCTCGTGGTGAAGACCTTGATCTCATCGAATCCCGAAAGGTAATTCTCCATCGCCTTTACCACCTCATTCAACTGATGAACCGTACAGCCTTCCAGCATCCCGGCCCTGATGGTAAGGATTTTCTGCTGAGGTTCGCGATAGAAATCCGACCGATCCAAGGCCCTGTAGAACGCACCGAAAGAAGACCCCAGCACCTTATCAATGTCCTGCCTGTTGTCATCGTAAGGCTTCCAGGATACAAACGCAGCCACTGCCTTATCCCAAAGATTCTTATCCTCTTTCTTTTCTGCGTCCGTCGAATTAGGGAGTGTGCAGAGAGGAAGGCCGAATGCAAGGATAAAAACAGTTACATACACCCAGCGGTGATGACGTCCCCAGTCCACATATCTTCGATACCTGCCGGCTCTTCTGACCTGACGTCTGCGTTTTTTAACGGAAGCAGCCAGGGCCGACGGCTTAATAGGAAGATAATCCATCAGAGCCGGGATAAACAGCCAGGACACAATGAGGGAAATGGCTAGATTTAGGGATATTACCCATATGAAATCTCTGAGATTCGCCTTCTCGCTTTCCGGGAGCAAAAGGACCAGAAGTAAGGACACCACCGTTGTGCTTACAGCGGCAAGCAGAGACAGAAACGCCTTCTTGTCCCCGAAATGGGCATAATGGTCAATCATTACGATCGACGTATCTATCACAATGCCGAGGGATACGGTTATCCCGGCAAGAGTATATATATGAATACTGATTCCGGCAAATGCATATATTGCAAGGGAAATAAGAAGATTGACCGAGAGTGTCAGTACAATGATGAGCATATATCTCCAACTCCGGTTGACGATGAACACGAAGAGAAGAAGAATCAATATGCAAAGTCCCGTACGCAGATATATCCTGTTCAGTTCCTTGGATACATATTCCGAAGAATCATAAGCCACACTTGCGGAGATTTCCTCCGGGAATCCGCCCTGAATGTCAAGCATGGACTTGCGAACCTCATTGACAACCTCAATCAGGTTCACGTTGTCCACGACTCCCACCGATAGAGTAATGGTATTAAGACCATTTACCCTATAATATGACCTTGGCAATGACTCCTGATATCTCCAATCAGCGATATCCCTCAGATATATTATCCTACCGCCGGCTTTCTTGATGATTATGTTCCCGAAGTCATTATTGTCCGCCCCGTAGGAAAGACGCACCGCAAAGGTGTTGCCGCCGTCTTCAGCCAGACCAAGAAGAGACTCGGAAAAGGCGTCAGAAACCGCCGAAGCAATCTCCGGGGCCGTGATGCCAAGCGACGAGCACTTGTCAGAATCAAAAGTGATGACCCATTCATATGGTGTGGCTCCGGACAGGGTGACATTATCCACACCCTTTACTGCAGCAATGGCGGGCACAATATGCTCCCGTGCATATTTCTCGATTTGTCTCGACGGCAAATCTCCTTTTATCAGATATGACAGGGCGGTGGATGTCTTGTGCCCCTGCACATCGTGAGATATGGAAGGATATGACACCCCGTCCGGAAGGTCCGGATAAATGTTTCTGATGGCGGATGCCAGTTCAAGCCGTGCAGAAGCAAGGTCGGCCTTGCGTCCAAACTCCACCGATGCCTTTCCGCTACCGGCATTCGATACTGACGAGGTTCCCACATTTCCGCTCAGGCGGCCAAGGAGACCTTCTATCTTCGATGTAACCTCGGCCTCCACCACCTCAGCCGAAGCTCCGGGATATGAGAACGAGACTGTCATCGTCCTCGTAGAGGAAGAAGGCTTATACTGGACATTTAGTTTTGGAAGCATGGCGATGCCGATCACGGACAAAACTGCCATGACCAACAACACTGAAAACGATGATATTTTTCTGCCGCCCGCCACTATTCTCCGCTCTTTCTATAAATGGAATAAGACAGGGCCGGCAATACGAACAGACTAACAAGCGTACCCACCGTCATTCCGACAATTATTACCAGCGACATCGGATACTGAAGGTCGTCGCCCATACTTCCCCTGTTCAGGAAAGGACTCACAGCAAGGATTGTCGTAAGGGATGTCATTATGATAGCTTTCATCCTGCGGCCGCTGGCCTCGACGACTGCCGTCCGCAGAGCAACCCCCGCCCGTCTCATTCTGTTGACGGTATCAATTTTCAGGATTGAATCGTTGATAACGATACCGCTTATCACAAC
>CADBMK010000202.1 GCA_902795785.1 uncultured Bacteroidia bacterium
TCGGCATCCATCTCGCCAACCTCGTCAGGCATCTTGACCCACTTCGGAACCGGCATTTTGCCAAGGCGGAAGAGGGAATCCTTGAAGGTCTGATAGTCACCGTCATAAAGGAATCTCAGGGTTCGTCCCCTGGATGTGGTATTGTCGATGACTTCGGCTACGAGTCCGTCTGAAACCGGGCTGTTCTCGTCACCGAAGAAATAGAGTTTGTTGCCGATACGGATCTTTCTCGCCGGTTCTACGATGACATCCCAGAGGTGCTGCTCCTGGTTGAGTTCCCTGAGGAGGAAAACCTCAATGTCCGCTCCGGTCTTCTCCTTCTTGCCGTAAAGCATTGCCGGGAATACCTTGGAGTCGTTGAGAACGAAGAGGTCGTCCTTTCCGAAGTAATCTATAATATTCTTAAACTGCTTGTGCTCGATTTCGCCTGTATCCTTGTGAAGGACAAGGAGTTTGGATTCGTCACGCCAGCGTGTCGGTTCCTTGGCGATCCTGCTCAGCGGAAGTTCAAAAGAGAACTGAGAAAGTTTCATATTTTGGATGTATTATTATCGTATCTTTTTTAATACGCCCGTCCCTGGAAAAAAGTTTCAGATTTTTGCCTGGCGGAACACTTCAACGATTGAAGCATAGGAGGTTTTGAGGTATGGAGGCAGGCTTGTTCGTGCCACCCATTCCACCCTGGAGATGCCTTCCTCCCTCTGGGGAACCAGGTCGTTGGGCGTGAGGCATTCCATCTGGTACCACCAGGTGTGTTTTAGATGCCAGAGCCCGTCCCTGAAGTAAACGTGGTCGGTGACGCAGATAAGGTCTGAGGCTGTAATCTCTTTGAGGCCTGTCTCCTCCATCACTTCACGTACTGCTGTAACCTTGATGTCCTCTCCGGCCTCCTGATGGCCTTTGGGAAGGTCCCAAAGTCCGCTTCTGCGGATCATCAGGCAGTCGCCCCTGCGGTTGCGGACAAGGCCGCCGGCCGCATTGACTTCCTTGAATTCTTCGGCTATCATACGGTATGTGGCCTCCTCGTCGCTTGACGGAATGTACACCTTCTGAAGCATGGCGCTGCCCTCAAGCATGGAGATGAGGGTGGTGACGTCCGAAACGTTGTTGAGATGGTATTCTATTGAGTTGGGATCTGCAAGGACGCTCGAAGCAGCGCCGCAGATACAAATGCATCTGTCTTGGAAATATATCTTTCGCATTTCTGTTCAGGCCTGTTTGCGGATTGCAAAAATGAGCAGAAATTCGTAAAATTGCAACTTGTATTAATATGTATAGAAGTATTTATGAAAGATAACAAAGAGACCGCGAAAGAGCTTGCTGCGTCACTGATGGACATCAAGGCAGTTCTTCTTCGCCCTTGCGAGCCGTTTACCTGGGCTTCAGGCTGGCATTCCCCAATTTACTGTGACAACAGGAAGATTCTTTCCTATCCGTCTCTGCGCAAGAAGGTTGCAGGCTGGATAGCAGAAGAAGTGTCACGTCTTTATCCTGAGGCAGAGGTTGTAGCAGGAGTGGCTACCGGTGCGATTGCAGTCGGCGTGCTTGCTGCGGACAGGCTTGAGAAGCCTTTCATCTACGTGCGTCCGAAACCGAAGGATCACGGTACCGGTTCCCAGATAGAGGGCCTCAGCCCTGAGGGAAAGAAGGTTGTGGTTGTAGAGGACCTCATCTCTACCGGCATGAGCAGCCTTGCAGCAGTAAAGGCCCTGCGTGACGCAGGTGCGCAGGTCCTCGGTATGGTGGCAATCTTCACTTACGGCTTCGACCTTGCCGCGGAGCGCTTTGAAGAGGAGGGTGTGAAACTCACCACAATCAGCAACTATGACGCCCTCATCGAAATGGCTGCCCAGAACGGTTACATCAAGGAATCTGAATCAGGAGTGCTCCAGCAGTGGAGAAAGTCTCCTTCAACCTGGAACAAGTAATGTCAGAATACAAGAGTAAGAAAGCAACGGTGTCAAAGGCTCCTTACGAGCTCTATATGGCATTCGTGGATATGAGGAATTTCGTGGCCATGCTTCCTGAGGATAAGAGAAGCGGCGTTACGGCTGATTATGATTCCATTTCCGCGCAGGTTCAGGGAATGACTCTCGGAGTCAGGGTGAAGGACAGGATTCCTTATTCCAGGATCGTACTTGAAAATGACGGAGGACCGCTGGAGTTTACCCTTAACGTGAATTTCGATCCGGTTTCCAACGATTCCTCAAAGACGGATTTTCACCTCGAGGTTGAGGCAGACCTTCCTTTCATGGTCAAGATGATGGTCGGCGGAAAGATCAAGGACGGACTTGACAAGGTGGTTGACGGCCTTGTTGCCGTATCCGAGGGCAGGATGCCTGAGGGTGTGGACCCAAGTATGTTCAAGGACGGAAAGATGAATTTCTAGTGAAGGGTATTGACGATATCGGTTTCAGGAAAGTCCTGGAGGAGGCCTTCGGCGCTGAGAATGCGCAGAAAGCCCTTGACGCCATGGCCGCCCCGGCTTCGGTATCGGTCAGACTCAATCCGGATAAGCCCATTGAAGGATTCGGGGACGCTTCCAGGGTGCCCTGGAGTCCGGAAGGCAGGATTCTTTCCCAGAGGCCAAGTTTTACCCTTGACCCTCTTTTCCACGCCGGCTGCTATTATGTCCAGGACTCATCGGCGATGTTCGTGGGCGAGGCGGTGAGACAGATGGCCCTGCCGGAACTCAGGAAAATAGAAGGTCGTCCGGTGCGTGTGCTGGATCTTTGCGCCGCTCCCGGAGGAAAAACCACGGACCTTGCCTCATCCCTGAGACAGGTTTTCTCGGATGGCTTCATCCTTGTTGCCAACGAGGTGATGAAGCAGAGGGTTACGGTCCTTGCCGACAATGTGGCCATATGGGGAGATCCCAATGTGGTGGTAACTAACGCCGATCCAAAGGCGTTTGCCTCGCTTAAGGGCTTTTTCGACCTTATCGTGGCGGACGTGCCCTGCTCGGGTGAGGGAATGTTCCGAAAGGACGCCCAGGCCGTGGCGGAGTGGTCTGCGGATACGGTTGCCCTCTGTGAATCCAGGCAGAGGAGGATTGTAGGTGACGTGTGGGATGCCCTTTCCGACGGCGGAATGTTTGTGTACTCTACGTGCACCTTCAACGTCAGGGAAAATGACGGCAATGCGGAGTGGATAGCCCGTGAACTCGGCGCCAGTGTCCTTCCTATGGAGAACCTGCCGGAAGGAGTGTTGGCAACACGCCTCGGAGCCTCCCTGGTTCCGGGACTCGTTCCGGGAGAAGGACAGTACTGTGCGGTCCTGAAAAAGGACGGACAGGGCCTCGCTTCACAGAAAAGAAAAAGTAACGGCAAACAGGGCCGTGAAAGGAACCTTTCCGGTCTTGAAAGTCTGTTTGATATAAAGATGAATCTGTCTCTCAAGGGGGACACCGTGATAGCCGTGCCTTCGGTGATTGCGGAGGAAGTGGCCGCGCTGGGAGTGCTCAGACCGCTCAGAACCTGCCTCGGGGCGGGGGAGATGAAGGGGAGCACGTTTGTTCCGTCCGCCGACCTCGCCCTCTGCTACGCCCTTTCGCCATCGGCCTATCCGAGGGTGGAAGTCAGCAGGGAAACCGCCCTTATGTATCTTCACAGGGACAGCATTACCCTTGCCGATGCGCCTAAGGGCTATGTGCTGATCTGTTACCAGGACCATCCACTGGGATTCGTGAAGAATCTGGGAAACAGGTGCAACAGCCTGCATCCTCAGGGCAGAAGAATCAGGATGGACGTAAATTTGTAGATTATGAAAATTGGAATAGCGACAACTCTTCTTCTTGCTGCGTCTCTGAGCGTATCCGCCCAGACCACCAAAGAAGAATTCAAGGCAAAATACGACCGTCAGACATCTATGGTCGGAACTAGCGGCGTAGGTGTGGAACTCATCCTCGACAAGTGGCAGAATGCCTTCCCGGACGATCCTGATCAGTATATCGGACGTTTTGTCTATGACCTGGGAAAGTGCCAGAGTTCAAAGGTCATAAAGCTTCCTCAGAAGAAGTATATGGGCAACGACCCGGTGATTGCAATGAAGGATTCCCTCGGCAATCCTGTGAACTTCTTTGAGGATATTATCTATGATGACGAACTCTTCGGTCAGGCCACTTCCGCCGTGGACAAGGCCATCGCCCTTTGTCCGGACAGGATTGACTACAGGTTCTACAAGGCTGCCGCCCTCCTCGCGTACGAGAAGGAAAGCCCGGATCTGACCCTTTCATTCCTTGTCGGTCTGGTTGACTACAACGCCGGCGGAAGGAAGTGGGTATATCCGGAAGTGGAGAATTACGATGCGGAAGCCTTCTCCGCTTCAATCCAGGAGTACTGCGCCCTTTTCTACAAGATATCGTCTCCGGCCTCTCTTGAGGCTTTCAAGACCCTTTCGGAAAGGATGCTCAAGTACAATTCCAAGAACGTGATGTTCATCAGCAACCTGGGCTCTTATTATTTTGCAGTAAAGAATGATTACAAGACGTCACTGAAATACTTCAACACGGCCCTCAAACTCAAGGCCGATTATTATCCTTCCATTAAGAACGCCCTTATGGCTTCAAGGAAGCTCAAGGACAAGAAACTTGAGAAGAAGTATCTTCAGATGATGATGAAATACGCTCCTACAGACGTGGAGAAGGACAGCGCAAAGGCTATGCTTGAGGCTCTGTCCGTTAAAAAGTAGATGATGAAGAATTATTTATTGGAAATCTGTCTTCCTGTAGCGGTGGCTTCGCTGGCAGTCGCAGGCATCGCGGATATGGAAAGACCTGTTCGCAGGGACGTGGGCTATTTCTTTGACCTCGCCTCCGCCGATACCGTGATTTATGTGAATGACTTCGGTTCCGCCGATGACACCTCTTTCGTGGCGGCCCAGGCCGATACCGTAAAGTTCATTCCCGCGAGGGATACGATGGTGGTTCCGGATTCGCTCAGGAGAATAGACCCGTTCCGATACAAATACTACGTGGCTCTCAGGGATTCCCTCACACACGTTATCGTGCGCGATTCCCTCAAGGCGGCCGGAGACAGCCTCGACTGGCCGAAGATTGATTCTATCTACCGTGCGGATTCTGCTGCACGCAAGAAGGCCGAGTTCCTTGCCTGGTATAACGGTCTCTCCAAGGTGGAGAGAAAGAAATATGACCTGAACGAAAAACTCAAGGTCAAGAAACATATTTCCGACAGCCTTATGGCCCGTCAGGACAGTCTCAAGGCACGCAGGGACAGCATCATCCAGGCAACCCCTCGAATCCTGGAGACCTTCGCCCTGCCTGACAGCCTCCTTTACAGGAGAATCATTAAGTGGAAGCACGACCGTCATTTCCATGACCTCGAGTTCGTGGCCAACGACACCACCTGCGACAAGGTGTTCTACGATTATCCTAATCTGCGAAGCGACGTCAACGCGGTTTGGCTCGGTCTTGCCGGTTCTGCATCCATCCCATACAACTACTTCAAGCGTACCGACGGTGATGCGGCGGCCTTCTATGAGCCTTTCGAGCAGTGGTCTTACAATCCTTCCACCCTCCCGAACTTCAATACCAAGACTCCTTACACGGAACTTGCATATTACGGAACCCTCCTTGCAAACGAGGAGAAGATTTCCAATAACCTTCATATCCTGACCACCCAGAACATCACTCCGGCGTTCAACTTCAGCCTGTGCTACGACCGTTATGGTTCCAACGGTATGCTTGACAACGAGCAGACCAAGAACAAGACCTTCTATGCCAACGCCAACTACCTGGGCAAGCGCTATCTCCTTCACGCGGGATATATCTACAATATGGTGTCTCAGGAAGAGAACGGCGGTATAGCCGAGACGTCCTGGGTAAGGGATACTACCGTCGACGCCAGGGACATTCCAATCCGTATGTCCAATGCAAGCAGCCTGATCAAGAAGAACACCGTCTTCCTTGACCAGCAGTACAGGATTCCGCTTTCGTTCTTCACGGACCTTCTGGGCAAAGCCAAGGCCGATACCTCCGCAGCCCAGCCGCTTGACCTGACCAGGGGAACTACGGCGTTCATCGGTCACAGCAGCGAGTACACCGTCATAAGAAGGACCTACACCGACGAGATAACGTCAAGCGATTCCGATACCCTTGCCGCACAGTTCTTCAACAATACGTTCAACTACAATCCTACCAAGTCTTCCGATTCGCTCCGCGTGATGAGGTTCGACAATAAGGTCTTCATACGTCTCCAGCCGTGGGCGGCTGACGCAGTCGTCTCCAAACTCGATGTCGGCGCTGGTTTCGTGATGCAGTCATGGTACGATTTCGACCCTACGTTCCTCTATAAGCAGAGTAACTATACACGTAACGGCGCCTACATCTACGGAGGTGCAAAGGGGCAGGTCAACAAGTATGTGTTCTGGGATGCCAAGGCCGATCTCTTCATGACGGGAGAGAGGGCAGGTGACTTCAATGTGGATGCAAATGCCGGCTTCGCCTTCTATCCTTTCCGCCGTGAAAGGAAGTCTCCGGTATCGGTTTCCGCGTCCTTCAAGACTTCACTTACGGAGCCGGATCATTACCTCCAGCGTATCAGGCTCAACCATTACAGCTGGGACAACAGTTTTGACAAGATTTCGAAGACAAGCCTCACCGGCAGAATCAGCATCCCTCACTGGAGGATGGACGCTACCGTGGGCTACGGCCTTCTGAACAATAATATCTATTTTGACACGCTCGGCGTGGTCAGACAGAACTCATCGGCGATGAGCGTTGTCAATGCTTCACTCTCTAAGGATTTCACGCTTGCAGGCTTCCTTCATCTCAACAACCGTGTCCTCTTCCAGGTTTCTTCCAACGAGGACGTACTCCAGCTTCCGAAACTTGCATATAACGGAAGGGTGTATGTGGAGTTTGATGTGAAGAAGAACATTATGAGAATGCAGCTTGGAACCGATATCCTCTATACCTCAGCCTGGTATGCTCCTGTATGGAACCCTGCCACATCAGCCTTCCAGGTTCAGAATAAGGAGAAATTTGGAGACTGCCCTTATTTTGACGCCTTTGTCAACATCCAGTGGAAGAGGGCTACTGTTTTCATAAAGCTTCAGAACGCGGGACTTGGCTGGCCTTCCGACAGGGCGGATTACTTCAGTTCGGCCGGTCACATCACCACTCAGAGGGCTCTGAAACTCGGAGTGTTCTGGCCGTTCTACACACAGACTCAGAAACATGTTCACTAGAATCAGACATAGTAAGAAGTATCTTTTTATTATTCTGGCGGTTTTTGTCTCAGCCATCCTTCCCGGGAGTGTCAGGACTTTTATCCGCAAATTTGAGCATGCCGACATGGACCATCTCAGGTGCGCCATTGCCATCAAGGCCCATGACGACACCACTACTACGGCCCTTCTCACAGGCTACAGTTATGACCTTCTTCAGAGATTTGCCAAAGCCGAGGACATCACTCTCAACATCGTGCTCCAGCAGAAAGGGGAGAATTACCTTGATTCTGTCCTGCTCGGGACCGCAGACGTAGTGGTCCTCCCTTATGTGGATACGGCAACATACGGCGGAATAGATCTTTCACGTCCCATAGACAGCCTCATTGTGGTTGGCTTCGCTCACCACACCTTTGAGATTGCCCGCAAGACGTTTGATAAATGGTATTCCGACTTTTCACAGACTGAGGAGGGCCGTCAGGTCCGCGCCCGTTTCTTCACCACTGCAGCGCCTTCCAAGCGCAAGACAGGAGGGTATGCCGGACCTTATGACGATCTGATTAAGAAATATGCAGACCAGATAGGTTGGGACTGGAGGATGCTGGCCGCCCTTGTATATCAGGAGTCCCATTTCAAGATAGAGGCCACCTCTTACAGGGGAGCCCGTGGACTTATGCAGATGATGCCTTCAACGGCCAGCGGACTTGGAACCTCAGACCTTATCAATCCCGAGGAGAGCATCAAGGCAGGAGCCAAGTATCTTGACAAACTTCAGAAAATGTTCAGGAAGATTGCTGCCAGCAAGATTGAAAGGGAAAAGATGACTCTGGCAGCTTACAATGCCGGAGAGGGAAGAATCCTGGACTGCATCAACTTTGCCCGTCTCAAGGGCGTGGACCCTTCCACCTGGGACGCAATCGTCAGCGTCATACCGGAAATGAGGGAAGAAACCATCCTGGATGTGGATACGGTCAAACTCGGCGTGTTCAAGGGCTATGAGACCATAGCCTATGTGAACAAGGTAACGCAGGTTTATTCTCAGTTCTGCCGTCTCTGTCCTGAGAATTAATCCTTGGCCTGAGCTTTCTTGCGGGCCCTGTAGAGCTCGTATGTGTTTACCAGATTGTGCCAGATGCTGTAGAATCCTCCTGCAACGGAAGTCTCGGGGGTAAGGAAGGTGTAGCCTATCCAGATCATGAAGTTGGTGTTCTTCTGTCCCAGCGCCTGACCTGCCGTTACAAAGTCGCTGTGCCCGTAAGGCTTGCCCACCCTGCGGCCCAGCCAGAACTGGAAAATGCAGGTTACAAGGGCTGTCAGTCCTATCGCCACGGCGTCGGTGAGGGTCATTCCCCTGCGGACGAACTGCCTTGTGGTTATAATAAGGGCGAGCATAAGACCTACGCTCCAGAAATAGAAGGCCATGTCTGTATATCTCATAAGGAAACGCTGGAGCCTGCCGAAGCAGTAGCGTATTATCCAGGCGGCAATGCAAGGCATTATGAGAGTAGGGAAAATCTTCTTGAGGATGATCCAGAAGTTATGGATGAACGTAAGGTCCGAGTTGCCTTCAACGATAGGGACAATGGACGGAATGAAGATGGAGACCGCGCAGTTGATAAGCACCACGTAACTCATTGTCTGGGCTACGCTTCCGCCAAGTTTGCCGGTGACCACTCCGGCCGCCGTTGCAGTTGGGCAGATAAGGCAGAGCATTGCGCATTCCACGATGATTTTAGCAAAACCCATCTCCATCATTGATGCCAGGACGGCGAAGGCCGTGAAGAATCCGCACTGGATCATAACCAGGATGACCTGCCACCAGGTAATCTTCAGGTCGTGCGGGGAAACCCTGTTGAACTGGAGGAACAGCATAATGAAGATCAGGACAGGCTGAGCCGTGGTAACTATCCTGTATCCTGCTGGCCCGAAAGGATGGAGGGCAGGTGTCACATAATAAGTCAGGTAGATGAGAATGCCTAAGACCATCGAGATAGGCAAAATCCAGTTTTTCAAGAATGTGAGAACCTTGTTGACCATTATATTATAACTACTAACGCTTTGAGTCGGCAAAGTTCGTAAAATTTCTTAATTTCGCAATGTAATGAATGCATCCGGTTTCATAGCGGGACGTCTGAAGTTCCAGGGGAGGATGGCTATGGGCACCATAGCCCTTTCCTTTGTGATTATGATTGTCTCAATTGCCGTCTCGTCAGGTTTCCGCAAGGAAATCCGTGACGGCCTGTCCACCATTTCCGGAGACGTCCTTCTGGAACCGCCGGGACAGAACTGGCTTGGCAACAGTGAGGGAGTGAGCCTCACTCCGTCCTATATTGAGAAGATCCGTTCCTATGATGGAGTGGAGGGAATCACGCCGGTAGTGTATCACGCCGGAATGATCAAAGCCGGAGAAACCATCCAGGGAGTTGCGTTCAAGGGCGTTCCCGGGTATTCCAATCTGGAGGTCAGCATCCCTTCACGCCTTGCCTGCGTTCTGAATCTTTCCCCGGGGGACAAACTCACGTCCTATTTTGTGGGAGAAAAACTCAAGGTCCGCCGTTTCACTGTCAGGGACGTCTATGACAGCATCATCGATAATGACGACAAGATGGTGGTGTATGCCGGTCTTTCCGATATGCAGAGGCTGGAAGGCTTTGACTCCACCCGCGTTTCGGCGCTTGAAATAACGCTGAAGGACTCCTGGAAGGGGATGGCCAGGATGGAGCAGGCCAAGGACGATATAGGAATGATAGCCCTTGCCGATATGTCCGACGACGACGATACCCTTATCTCAAGTTCTGCGGCAGACCGTTTTCCGGTGCTTTTCAGCTGGCTTGACCTTATTGACTTCAACGTAGTCTTCATCATTGTCCTGATGATTCTGGTTGCGGGGTTCAATATGATTTCCGGACTTCTGATAATGCTTTTCAGAAACATAAGCACCATTGGAACCCTCAAGACCCTCGGTATGACGGACAGGCAGATTTCCGCCGTCTTCCTCAAGGCCGCCCTGGCTCTTGTGCTGAAGGGAATGGCTGTGGGAAATGCCCTTGCCTTCATTTTCTGCTTCGTCCAGGGACGCACCCATATGATTTCCCTTAATCCGGACAATTACTTCATCAGCTTTGTGCCTGTGAGCCTGAATGTACCGGCGGTTCTGGCTGCTGACGTAGTGGCAGTGGGAATTATAATGCTGCTTCTTCTTTTACCTACTCTCTTCATTGCGAGAGTGGATCCTGCACAGACAGTGAGGACAAATTAGTCAATAGTCTTGAGGAATGTGGCGCGGAGGAATCTCACCGCCCCGTCCCTGTCGAATTTCACCTCGTAGGTTGTGTTCTCCTTGTTTGAGGACAGGATGGTTCCGGTGCCGAAGATATGGTGCTCCACCTTTGTTCCGGGCTTAAGTCCGCCTTCTTCCTCCTTCTCGGGAAACTCTTCCTCGACTTCCTCGTCAAGGACGTGAAGGAAGTTGCGCGTTCCTCTCCAGAGTTCTTCCGGCATATAGCCTTCTGTCACGAACATATTTCTCTTGATTTCCGAAAGGAAGCGTGAAGGGTATTTGTTCATCTTTGTGGAGAGGTTGAATCCTTCCGACTCGGTAAGGAACAGGGCTTTCTCGGCCCTTGTGATGGCCACGTACATAAGCCTTCTCTCTTCCTCCTCTCCGTTCTTCTTGTATTCCCTGATGGTCCTCATGCTCGGGAAGATTCCCTCGCTGAGTCCTGTTACGAATACATATGGGAATTCCAGACCCTTGGCCTGATGGATGGTCATCAGTTTGATCGTAGGGGAGTCCTTCCTATAGTCCTGGTTGGTATACAGGGCTATGTCCTGGAGATAATCCGAAAGGGAGATGCCGTCTTCCGCGTGAGTCTCCTCATAGAAGCGGACGGACGAAACGAGTTCGTCAATATTCTCGAGCCTGTCTTCGTCCTGGTCTTCACGCAGGGCCTTCTTCAGCCCGCTGAAATCAAGGACCCTGTTCAGGAGGTCTGATATGCTTGATGTGGCTCCAAACGTGATGCAGTCTTCAATAAGGTCCACGAAAGGCCTGGCTTTGCTGAATTCAGGGGTGTCAATCCCAGCCCTCAGGGTGTTGTAGAGGGACATCATATTGGCCTCGGCCGTGGCTTTGAGGGAAGACATGAAAGCCTTGCCAAGTTTTCTTGAAGGGACGTTGATAATCCTCTCGAAGGCAACGTCGTCGTTGTTGTTGGCAATAAGCTTGAGATAGCTGATTGCGTCTTTGATTTCCTTGCGTTCAAAGAACCTTGTACCACCCCAGATGGTATAGGTGAGTTTCTGTGCCAGAAGCTGCTGCTCGATGGCCCTTGAAAGGTATGAGGAACGGTACAGGATGGCAAAGTCGGAGAGTTTTGCCCCGGCGTTTTCCATAAGTGTCTTGATCTGGTTGCCTATCCATTCCACCTCTTCCTTCTCGGTCTTCCCGTGGAAATGGATTACGGCCCTGCCTTCCTCCTTCCTTGTGAAGAGGTCCTTCGGAATCCTGTTCTTGTTGGCTGAGATAACGCAGTTGGCCACATCCAGAATCTTTGGAGTGGAACGGTAGTTCTCGTCCAGGATGATGTCCTTGTCTGAGGCAAAGTCCACGAAACGGGCGGGCTTGGCTCCACGCCATTCGTATATGGCCTGGTCCGGGTCTCCCACGATGAAGAGGTTGCGGTGTCTGGCGCTGAGTTTCTCGATGATGTTCCAGTCGTCTGCGTTGCAGTCCTGGGCCTCGTCCACCATTATGTAGTTCAGCTCGTTCTGCCATTTCTCCCTTGCGTCCTCGAACCTGTCCAGAATATAGGATGTGATGTTTGTTATATCGTCGAAATCAAGTGCGTAGAGTTTTACCTGACGGCTGACGTAATTGCCAAAGGCCGATTTTTTCATCTCGTCCGTAACCTTGGCCCCAGGCAGAAGGAAGGTTGTGATATAGTCTTCCAGCGCTTTCTGTGAGCCTATTGCCTCGAGGAAGTTCTTTACGGTCTTCTCCGTCCTCTTGATACCGAGTTCGTCCATGCTCTGCTTTGCCAGGGCCTTGGTGTCATCCTCGTCGAGAATGGTGAAATTCTTTGGATAGCCTATCCTGTAGATTTCCTTGCGCAGGAACTTGACGCAGAAACCGTGGATCGTGCAGACAAAGTCGTTGTAGTCTCCGCTATGGACCATCAGGGCAATCCTCTGGCGCATCTCGGCTGCCGCCTTGTTGGTGAAGGTAAGGCACAGGATGTTGGCGGGATCGATTCCCAGTACGTTGACAAGGTATGCATACCGGTAGGTCAGAGCCTTGGTCTTGCCTGTGCCGGCTCCCGCAACCACACGGATTCGTCCTTCGGTGGATTCAACCGCCTCTCTCTGGCGGCTGTTCAAGTCGTCGAGAAAGGCCGGGTTCATATCAGTTCCTGGATTATTCTTTCCGCTTCTGAAAGAGACTCGATCTTTCCCACGTCAACCATCTTCAGGTTTTCCGGAACGATGCCGTAGATCGGGTATTTTTTGCAGGCGGCTATGTAGAAATCAGTAATGCCGAACTTGCCGCTGAATCCCAGGTCGTCAAAGGCGTCGAAAATCCCTGAACTCATATTGTGGATTCCTGCAAAGGCAAGTTTGCGGTAATTGTCCGGGTTGATGTCCCCGTAGGGACTTTTGACTTCTCCCGTAGCGATGTTTGTCCAGCCAGCGAGCCTCATGTCGTCGTCAAAGATGAAATATCTCTTTGTCTCCCTCTCGCTGACCAGGATTGTGCTTAGAGAATCCGGACGAGCCCTTGAAATGAAATCTTTTATGTCGAGATTGTCTATGATGTCCACATTGTGGATGAAGAATCTGTCGGTTGGCAGGATGAGGTCCTTTGCAAACTTGATTCCTCCTCCTGTCTCCAGCGGTCCTTCCACCTCCTCGGAAATCCTGATATCTATTCCGAAGTTGTCCTGCTCCTTTACATAGGCTTTTATCTTGTCTGCAAAGTGGTGGACGTTTATCACAATCTCGCTGAAGCCGGCATCCTTAAGCATTCCCACCACGTGGGCAATAAGAGGCTTGCCGCAGACCGGAACGAGGGCCTTCGGCAGGGTGTCGGTGATGGGCTTCAGTCTGGTGCCGAGCCCCGCTGCGAAAATCATCGCTTTCATTACAGAATCCTCTCTATATCCTGTTCACGATGGATGATCCTGATCTTGATGTCGAACTTGTGGGCAAGATGCTCGGCAAGGTGCTCGGCGCAGTAAACGCTTCTGTGCTGGCCTCCGGTGCAGCCGAAGCAGACCTGGAGGTTAGTAAACTTGCGCTCGATGAATCTCTTGACATGAGCGTCCACAAGGCTGTAGACGTTGTCGAGGAATCCTATTACCTCTCCGTCGTCCTCGAGGAACTTGATGACCTCGGGATCACGGCCGGTGAACTGGCGGTAGTGCTCGTATTTGCCCGGATTGTTGATGGCCCTGCAGTCGAAAACATAGCCTCCGCCGTTTCCCGTGGTGTCCACAGGAATGCCTTTCTTGTAGGCGAAGCTGTATATCTTCACCTCCAGACGACGGTCTTCCACTGTCTCGTAGAACTCAGGCATGTTTGCAAGCCGTGTGAGTACTTCTGAAAGATATGGATACTCCTCGAAAGGAGTCTGAAGCAGTTTCCTGAGGTTGCTCAGCGCATATGGAACGCTTGCCAGGAAGTGAGGCTTCTTCTCGAAATATCCGCGGAAACCGTAGGCTCCCAGAACCTGGAGGGTACGGAAGAGAACGAAGAGGCGGAGTTTCCCCCGGAACTCCTCTTCATCAACCTGCATATATCCCTTCAGTGCGCGGAGATATGTGGAAACAAGTTCTTCGCGGAGGTCTTCAGGGTAGCGTGAACGGGCCTGCCAGATGAAAGATGCCACGTCATAGTAGATAGGACCGCGGCGTCCGCCCTGGAAATCGATGAAATATGGCTCGCCGTCCTTGATCATTACGTTGCGTGCCTGGAAGTCCCGGTACATGAAAGTATCGCCCTTGTCCTGGGTAAGGTCGTCGCGCAGCCGGTCAAAGTCGTCCTGAAGTTTAACCTCGTGGAACTCGCAGCCGGTTGCCTTGAGAAAACAGTATTTGAAATAGTTGAGGTCGAACTCAACCATCCTTGCATTGAATGAAGGCTCTGGATAGCACTTGCTGAAATCCAGGCCGTCGCCTCCCTTGAACTGGATCTTAGGCAGCATGGCCATTGTCTTGTTCAGGAGATTGCGCTCGAAGATGCTGTAGTCTCCGCTCTCACGTCCCGGTGTAAGGGCAATGTAGAGCTGCTCGTCGCCCAGGTCTTCCTGGATGTACGCCCTGTGGTCCTCGGTGACGGCGAATACCTTTGGAACATTGATGCCCTTCTCGTGGAAGTGCTTTGCTATGGCTATGAAGGCCTCGTTCTCCTCGATGCTTGTGCCTACGCATCCGATGATGCTGATGGCACCGCCCTTGAGACGGAAGTAGCGTCTGTTGCTTCCTGAAGAGGTGAGTTCTGTCACTTCTTCGGCTTCGCGTCCGGTATATTCTTTAAAGAGTGTTTTTAATTCTTCCATTAGTCTACTGTGTTAACTTTGAAGCCTGCAGCTCTGAGCTCGTCTTCGAGGTTTCCAAGGTTTTCTCCGCTGACGTAAACGTTGCTTATATCCATCAGTTCAAGAACTTCAACCAGGCTTTGTCCGGCCGGGTTCACTCCGTCCGTGAACGTGAGTTCTTCTTTGGCGTGAGGCATCAGGTCCTTGTCCAGTTTCAGGCTTCCCTTGCACAGGAAAAGGATCGGGAAGGTGTTGTGGATTCCGATCTCATCGTTTGAATCGGTATCTGCAGTCACCTTGTTTATGAACTGAAGTGTCTTGCCAGTGTCTGTGATCTTGTCCACAAGAACGAGTGCGGCGTCTTTCATAACTAGTCTATCTTGAACTTTTCAATTTCTTTGTTCAGCTTGTCAATCATCTTGAGTTTCAGGTCACGAAGATTGTCTGAGATGTCAACCTTGAAGTAATGAGGGTTGATGAGTCGTCTCTCGGAAGGGCTGAAATGATGGAGGGTATCTTCGTAGAAGGCCTTCTTCTCCATAAGGGAGTGTACAGGTGCAACCCTCTTTCCGTCCTTTATGACTTCGTTCTGAAGAGGTCTGGCAGTGTAGCCGCCTTTCTCAAAACTCTTGAACTTGTATCTGTCGATTTCGTCGTAGATGGTGAAGTTCCTGCCCGATGAAATCTTCCTGTCGGTGGCGTCGCCCCTGAGACAGGTGACGTCGGCCTCGTAGCATTCTCCGTTGTCAGCGTCGTTGACCGAGATTCTCCAGGTAATCTGGAATCCCGGGTTGATGAGTTTGATGAGGTCCTCGGAACGTTTGAGCACAGGGTCTCCGTCTATCTGTACAAGTTTATAGACGTTGCCGAAGCAAGGGGCCGCCTTGCTGGTGGCAATTGCGTCGCCCACTCCGTAAGAGTCAATCTTTGCACCCTGGCGCTCAAGGTCCGAGATGAGGTACTCGTCAAGGGCGTTGGTTGCGAAGATCTTGCAGTTCTTCATTCCGTGCTCGTCGAGTATCTTCCTTACCTTGATGCTGAGGTAGGCAAGGTCTCCGCTGTCCAGGCGGATACCGTAGCCGTATTTGTAATTGTCGTCGATGCCGCATTCCCTGAAAGAGCGGATGGCGTTGAGCACACCGCAGTGGAGGGTGTCGTAGGTATCGATCAGAAGGATGAGGTTCTCACCCATATGGGTCTTGATGTAGTCCACGAAGGCGTGGTGCTCACCCTCGACGTTGCTGCCGTAGGATGTCACGAAACTGTGGGCCATGGTTCCGGTTGAAGGAACTCCGTTCAGGACTCCGGTAAGGATGTTGGATGAACTTGCACATCCGGCGATGATTGCGGCCTTTGCTCCGTAGGTGGCAGCCCAAGGACCGTGAGCCCTGCGGGAACCGAATTCGCTGACAGGATGGTCTGTGGCGCGGCATACCCTTGACGCCTTGGTGGCAACCGCCATCTGGTGATTCATGATGCAGAGCATCGGGGTTTCAAGCACCTGGGCTTCGATGATAGGGGCCACTACGGTGATGATCGGTTCGTTAGGGAACACGATCTCTCCTTCACGCATTGCATATACGCTGCCGGTGAATTTCATCGTCGCGAGATACTTGCGGAACTCCGCGTAGGCTTCTCCCGGGAGGAACTTCTCATAGAATTCCTCCGGCTCGGAGCCGAGGGCCTCGATCATTTCGATTACCTCGTCGGTTCCGCTGACTACAGCCCAGTTGTTGTTTTCCGGTGCAACCCTGTAAAACAGGTTGAAAACTGCGATTCTGTCCTTACGGCCGGTCTCGTAGAACGACTTTCCCATTGTGTACTGGTACTTGTCTGAGCAATATGCGTTGTTTAGTTTCATTTCTAGAATCCTGTATATGACCAAGGTGTTATTGCGCGCATCTCCTGCTTGACGCTTTCAGGAACGTCAAGTGAGTCGATGAACGTGGCAATGGTTTCGGCGCTGATGGCAGATCCTGTCCTGGTAAGAGCCTTCAGTGTCTCGTAAGGGTTCGGATAATTCTCCCTTCTGAGAATTGTCTGGAGAGGTTCGGCAACCACTGCCCAGTTCTTCTCGAGGTCTGCGTGGATGGCAGTCTCGTTGAGGATGAGTTTGCCGAGCCCCTTCTTGAGGGATGCAAGGGAGATGAGCCCGTGAGCGAGAGGAACTCCCACGTTACGCTGTACGGTGGAGTCGGTGAGGTCTCTCTGGAGACGGGAAATAGGAAGCTTCATTGAAAGGAAGGTAAGAATTGCGTTTGCCATTCCGAAGTTGCCTTCCGCGTTCTCGAAGTCTATAGGATTTACCTTGTGAGGCATTGCTGATGATCCGACTTCCCCCTTTACGACCTTCTGCTTGAAGTACTCCATAGAGATGTATGTCCAGATGTCGCGGCTGAGGTCGATGAGGATGGTGTTGATCCTGCGGAGACAGTCGAAGATGGATGCAAGGTTGTCGTAGTGCTCGATCTGTGTTGTCGGGAAACTCCTGCTGAGACCGAGGCTCTCGACGAACTTGTTGCCGAATGCAATCCAGTCATACTGAGGGAAGGCAACCTTGTGGGCGTTCATGTTTCCTGTTGCGCCGCCGAACTTGGCAGGGTAGGTGAGGAGGTCGAACTGACGGATCTGCTCCTGAAGACGCACTACGTAAACCTTGAATTCCTTGCCTACGCGGGTAGGGGATGCAGGCTGACCGTGAGTCTTTGCAAGCATAGGGATGTCCTTCCACTCTTCGGCCATTCCGTCAAGGATGCCGACGATTTCACGAAGCGCAGGCATATATACATTTGCGAGTGCTTCCTTGAGCATAAGCGGCTGGGCTGTGTTGTTGATATCCTGGGAGGTGAGTCCGAAGTGGACGAACTCCTGCCATTTGGTGATTCCGAGCTGCTTGAAGTGATTCTTTATGAAGTACTCCACGGCCTTTACGTCGTGGTTTGTGATCTTTTCGATGTCTTTTACTTCCTGAGCGGTCTCCGGCGTAAGGTCCTCATAGATGGCGCGGAGTTTCGGGAACAGCGACTTGTCGAAATCGGCGAGCTGAGGGAGAGGAATCTCACAGAGCGCGATGAAGTATTCGATTTCAACCCTTACGCGATATTTGATAAGGGCGTACTCGCTGAAATAAGGCTTGAGTGAAGCGGTTTTTCCTGCGTAGCGGCCATCAACCGGCGATACGGCGAGGAGTGCCTGAGAAGGCTGGATTTCTTCCAAAGTAGACATTTAACTATAAAATTTTTAACAGCGCAAATTTACGAAATCCGTCTGTAAACTTCAACAGTACGGGCGGCTTCTGCAACATCGTGAACCCTAAGGATGTCAGTGCCTTTCTGAAGGGCGGCAAGATGCAGGGCCTGGGTTGCGGGGAGGGCTTCCTCCGGAGTGATTCCAAAGAGTCTGTAGATCATGCTCTTCCTGGATATTCCAACGAGAATCGGCTTCCCGAAACTCTTGAAACGGTCGATTGCCCTGAAGAGTTCGTAGTTCTGGTCCACCGTCTTTGCAAATCCGAATCCCGGGTCCAGGATCCAGTCCCTGATGCCGGCCTTGTCCGCCTTCTCGGCGAAGGCCTTGAAATAGTCTTCTACCGCCTTGACGATGCCTTCCGGATAATCCGTCATCTTCTGCATCGTCATGCTGTCACCCCTCATGTGCATCGCAACGTATGGAAGGGCGAGGCGTCCGGTTACCGTAAGCATATCCCTGTCGGCTTCACCCGCCGAGATGTCGTTGACGAGGAAGGGACCGATGGCGTCGAAGGTTTTCTCCACAACTGAAGACCAGTATGTGTCCACTGAAATCTGTACGCCCGGGAATTCTTTCCTGATTTCGGGCAGGGCAGAGGAGAGTCTCCTCCATTCTTCTTCCGCTCCCACCGGAGGCGTCCCCGGGCCCGTGGAGCAGGCGCCTATGTCCAGAATGGACGCACCGTCCGAAATGTGTTTCCTGCAATGCTCGAGGACCTTGTCAAGGTCCACTGTTCCGTCGGTTTTAAGGCATCGGCTGGCCTTTACGTAGGAATTGTCAGTAAGGTTGACGATTCCCATTATCGATATTTTCCTTTGGCTTTCCATAATTACACAAAAGTAGAGAAAAAAAGGATATCTTTGTGGAAATACCCAATCAGAATGCTAGTAGTACTTGAAGGCCTGGACGGAGCCGGAAAATCCACCCAGGTAAAAAAGTTGAAGGCCTATCTCGAAGAAAAGACAGGAAACCTCACATATATCCATTTCCCAAGATATGAAGCTCCCGTTTACGGAGATCTTATAAGCCGTTTTCTCAGAGGCGATTTCGGATCCAATGAAACTGTTCATCCCCAGCTTGTAGCCCTCCTTTTTGCCGAGGACAGAAGAGCTGCCGGTCCCCAGATGCGTTCCATCCTTGAAAAGGGAGGCAACATCCTTCTTGACCGCTACGTCTATTCCAACATAGCCTATCAGTGCGCCAAACTTAGCGATGAAGGTGAAGCCCAGGCCCTCAGGGACTGGATTTTCAATGTGGAATACGGGGATTTCCAGGTTCCGAAGCCGGACCTTAACATCTTCCTCGACGTCCCTATCAGCTTCGTTGAGAAGAAACTCGCCGAGCATCGCTTGGGCTCTGACCGTGATTACCTTGTCGGTGGACAGGATATTCACGAGGCCAGCATCGAGTTCCAGAAGAAGGTCCGTTCCATCTATAAGAAACAGGCTGAAATGGACCCTAAATTCATCAGGGTGGACTGCTCGGATGAATTCGGGGAGATGCTTCCGCCTGATGAGATTTTTGCAAAAGTTAAGAAAGTGGTGGATTCGGCATTATGAAGGAACTAGCGTCCTGGCTGCGCCGTCTCTGTGCGGTAATTCTGGGGATCGTCTTCTTTACGGCTGGCGTCCTTAAGCTGGTCGACCCTGTCGGGGCCGGCCTGGTAGTCAGGGATTATCTGGGCTTTTTCCATCTTGGCTTCCTCTCATTCGGAGCAAAGGCCTTCGGATTCATCTTCGCCTATGCGGAATGTATCTGCGGAGCTGCGCTTCTGACCGGAGTGTTCAGGAGGTTTTTCTCCATTGCGGTTTCAGCCCTCGTGTGTTTCTTCACCTTTCTCACCCTCATCCTGGCCATATTCAATCCTCCTATGGATTGCGGCTGTTTCGGAGAGGCCGTCCACCTGAGCAATCTCCAGACGTTCTTAAAGAATCTGGTCCTTCTGGGACTCTGCCTTGCGGCCTTCCTTCCGTACAGGGATACAGGTATAGGCAGGATCCGCAAGATGATGGCCTTCGGCGTTGTCAGCGTCCTTACTCTCTGGTTCGGAATCTGGTCACTGAGGAATGTCCCGCTTGTAGAATTTACGGACTTTGCCATAGGAAAGGAGATTGTGAGCGAGGGAAATGTTTCTGATTTCAAAGCCACCTTTGTCTATACGAAGGACGGTGAGGAAAAGACGTTCACGGTTGACAATCTTCCTGATACTACCTGGACATTCGTATGCTCCAGGGTGGAGTCGGACATGCCGTCGCGCTCTGCCTTCGACCTTGGAATGCCGGAACTTTCAACGGGCAGGTACATGCTTGTTGACATATATGATCCGCTTGCCCTTAGGGGAGACTATTTTGAGAGGCTTGCCGCGTTCAAGAAGGCATCGGAAGATGCCGGATTCACCGTACTTGTGCTCAGTGACCTTGACCACAAGATGATGATCACCCTTTCACGAAGCAACGGAGGCGTTGTCCGCGTGGAAGACGGTATAATTACCGGAAAATATGTGGCGTCAAAACTGCCTGGAGCAGAGGAGATTTCCCGGATGACCAGCGAGTCTGCCACCGGGGAGATGATGGAAGCCAGCAGACGTGGCAGGATAAGGCTCCAGCTTTGTGCTGCAACCGCCCTTCTTCTAATGATAATCTAGTTATTCTTCAATAAGATACACGTCGTCCCCCGGTTGGGCGAACTGGAATTTTTCACGCGCGAAAAGCTCCAGGGAATCAGGGTTTTCCCTTAGGCTTTTGATTTCTTTGTCCATCTTTTCAATTTCCTTGGAAAGCTTTTCTATCCTTCTGTTCAGCAGGCTTATTTCGATGCCTGCCCTTGCCCAGCGGATCATATTGTCCCTGGTGAAAAAGCAGAGAACGGAAAGGGTCAGAATGAAAGAGATAATGGCAAATTTAAAGAAAGAATTCTGCTCA
>CADBMK010000203.1 GCA_902795785.1 uncultured Bacteroidia bacterium
AAGACAGTATCCTGGTGGTGGTAAAAGGAGGTCATTATGAAAAGGACAGCAACATTATTGATATTTATCCTGGCGTTCACCCTTTGCTCATTTGCGCAGAAGGGCTCATACGTCATAGGCTTCTATAATCTGGAGAACCTCTTTGACACTTATCATGACGATGGTAAGAACGATTATGACTTCCTCCCGGAAGGCTCATACAAGTGGACCGAGGCCAAATATGAGAAGAAACTCCACAATATGGCCAGCGCCATCAGGGCTATGGCCGACGAGAACAAGGTGTTCCACACAATCCTGGGAGTGAGCGAGATTGAGAACAGGCACGTCCTGGAGGATCTTGTAAGCCAGCCTGAGATTGAGAGCGCAAGATTCCAGATCGTCCATTATGACGGACCGGACCGCCGAGGCGTGGACGTGGCCCTGCTGTATCGCCCTGACCAGTTCAAGGTGCTTGACAGCAAGTCCATTCCATACACCTTCGATTCAAAGGATATCGTCTTTGATATGGACGAGGCCGGCAAGGCCAATTTCAAGACGCGTGACATCCTGATGGTGCGCGGAACGCTTGCGGGAGAGATGATAGCGGTGTTTGTGGCCCATCTTCCTTCCAGGATTGGCGGAAAGGGAAACGACCTCAGAAGCCGCGGAGGTGAGATTATCTACGAGGAATCCATGAAACTCGAAGAAGAGTTCCCGGGAATCAAGATATTCGTGATGGGCGATATGAACGATAACCCTACCGACGACAGCATGTTGAAATACATGCACGGAAAGGAGTTCGTGGAAGAGGTGCAGGAGAAGGATTTCTTTGAGCCGTTCCTTTCCATGCTGAAGGCGGGATATGGCTCCCTTGCTTATAGAGGAGAGTGGAATATCTACGATATCATCCTCTGCAACGCTCCGGTGGTGACAGATAAGGGCGGACTCCACATCATCCCTATCGTAAAGCGAGGAAAGAAGCATTTCTACGGAAGGGTATTCAACGCTCCTATGCTCACCCAGCAGACGGGACAGTATAAGGGCACTCCGTTCAGGACAAACTCCGGAGGTAATTTCATCGGAGGTTACAGTGACCACTATCCTACATACATTGTAGTAACCAACAAGAAGCAGTAAACTATGTTTAAGAAACTCACCATAGCTGCAGCGGCCCTTCTGGTTTCCGTCCTTATGTTCGCCCAGGCGACATATACGGGAGGCGTAAAGGGTACCGTGATCAGCAGAAACGGCAAGGCTCCGGTTTCCGGTGCCAGTCTAACCCTCATGCGTGGGGCTGAGCAGATAGCCACGTCCACATCGGCTGCCGACGGAACGTTCTACTTCCAGAATCTGGCAGACGGAATGTACGACCTTATCATCGCTGCCGACGAATACATGCAGATGCGCGTCAATGTGACCGTGAACGGCGGATATGTCAAGAACATGTTCAACCTCTCGATGTCACCGGCCAGCGCCTCCGAGGATCTGGATGATTCCAACTTCGCCGAATTTGACATGAACGATTCCGGCTATTCTGACAGCCCTGTCATCCTCTTCGGCCAGAACGACGTGTATAACAACATAGCAAGTTTCAACTTCAGCGACGTGCGTTTCAAGACCCGCGGTTATAACAGCGAGACCCAGGACGTGTATCTGGCAGGCGTGAAACTCAACGACGCCATCACCGGATACTCTCCTTATTCCCTGTGGAGCGGTCTGAACGAGGCCACCAGGACAAAGGACAGCGCCAACGGCCTTGATGCGGCCGATTTCGGCAACGGCGGATACAACGGTATGACCAACATCAACGCCATGGCGTCGTCCGTGCGAAGCGGAATGAGGGCCAGCGTGATGACCAACAGCGCATATTATCGCCTCAGGATTGCGCTCTCATACGCATCCGGCGTGCTTGACAACGGCTGGAGCTATGCCTTCAACGTCTCATCTCGCCTTGGCGGAAACGACTGGGTGAAGGGTGTTTATTACAAGGCCCTTGCGTATTACGGATCGGTGGAGAAGAGGTTCGGTGACGAACATCGCCTCGGATTTGCCTTCATGGCGTCTCCGGGAGAGAGAGGTTCCCAGAACGCTTCCACCCAGGAGGTGTATGACCTTGTGGGAGACAATATGTACAACTCCAACTGGGGTTACTGCAACGGAAAGGTACGCAACTCCCGCATCAAGAAGAGCCACGAGCCTATAGCCATCCTGAAATATGACTACACACCGTCAGCCGCCTTCAACGCTGGCGTGACAGCCCTCGTGCGCTTCGGATGGAACGGTTCCACCGCGCTTGACTGGTACAATTCTGCGGATCCGCGTCCTGACTACTACAGGAATCTCCCAAGTTATTTCTATGTGGAGAATGCGGACTATGGCCGCGAGTCCTACGGAAAGTATCTCTGGGCAAAGGAGGCCTGGCAGAAAGACCTTGAATCCACCACTCACGTGAACTGGGACAGGATGTACCTGGCAAACATTACCGCTGGAGC
>CADBMK010000204.1 GCA_902795785.1 uncultured Bacteroidia bacterium
CTGTCATCCCAGTTGTCCACCTTGTAAACGGTCCACCTGAAATATGCATTGAATTTAGCACGCACATACCCAGCCTCGGCATAACCCAGCCAGGACATATCCCTGTACCAAAGTGCATTGCCCCTGGCGGCAAGGCGGAGGCCCGATTCTCCGGAATAAACTACATCCATCCTGACGTCGGTCTTGAACTTCCTGTCAGCCGGGAGGAATCTTTCCTTCAGGCGGAAGGCAATCTCCATAGGTGGCCTGAGTTTTATTGTCTGCTTTAGGATGGCGTCATAGCTTACGACGTCTTTCTTTTTCTGCCTGTCAAGGGTGAACAAGGTACCGCCGGTCTCCAGACCGAGGGCCGCGGTCTTTTCCATGGTCGTCTGCCTGTACGCAGCCGCAAGCCTGGATCGGTCCCACAGGGGAAAAACCGTAGAAGCCGTCCACCCGGATACGGAACCGTCCTGAGCCGCGCATTCAGCGGCCAAGTCAACGCCCTTAATACAAAGCCGAAGGTCGGCCGAGGCGCTAATCTTACCTCCTGCCAGGATTCCTCCGCCACTGACCTGGCAGTTCTTTCCGTACCAGGTACTCCACGTCCCCGCCTTGTCCTTATCAGGCCCTACACCCTTGAAAGTCACCACGGACAGCCGCTTAAGGACATTGAACTCGGCGGCTGCGCCCCGTATCGTCCCGGTTCCGGACGAGGATGTGCTGAGGGACAGGCCCGTTGGCCTTCTTATGAATGATGAGACACTTTGAAACGAGCCCATCTGGAATCCGCTCCACTGAAGAAGTCCCTGACCGAATCTGAGGCTATAATCCCCTACCACAACCTTCTCAAGCCAACGGCTTCCGTTCCACGCAAGGCCGAAAGTAGTATTTCCCTTTCCGTCATAAGACCGGGATTCAGCTCCGGCAAACTCCAGGGCGCCATACTCCCCCTTCAACTTAAGGACGTGTTTATTCTGAGTCTCTCCCTTATAATCACGGACGCAATATCGTCCAAGTGCATTGCCATAAAGGTGAGGCGCACGAGGCCTCTGCCCCGGCAGCCTGTCGGAAGAAAAGTCGATAAGCGGAGAAAGCCTCCGCGCCTGCTCAAACGTAAAACCGTCCAGGGAACCCAGTTCGGTAATAGAAAGGATATCGCCGCATCTTTCTCTGTAATCGATAATCGATGCAACCTGATAGGCTGAGAAAAGCCCGCTGGACAGGAGTCTGTTCCTGCCGGAGGCATTAAGCCTCACTTTCCTGGAGCTCAAAATGCGTTCATACTCATCTTCGGTTAAACTCTCCATATCTCCAGCCCCTGAGACGGCGAGTACCGTCGAATCCATCTGCGCCGAGAGCGGCAACGCAACCGCCATAGTCAGCGCCACAAAGAGAAGTTTTTTCATAGCACTGCAAATATGCTAAAAACGTTCTACATTATTGAAAATATGCCTATTTTTGCACCTATAATTTTAGCCTTATGAGCAGAATTAAAGTTCACGACAAGTATTTCAAGACATTTATCACATACGACCAGATCAGCAAGGCCATCGACGGCGTAGCTGAAAGGATTAACGCCGATTTCAAGGACAGAGACGAGGTACCTTCTCTTCTCTGTGTCCTCAACGGCTCCATAATGTTCACCTCCGAGCTCATGAAGAGACTCAACTTTGACTGCGAGCTCGTTTCCATGAAGCTTTCCTCATACGTGGGAATGCACTCCACCGGATCAGTCCGCCAGATCATGGGACTCTCCGGCAGCGTAGAGGGCAAGACAGTAATCATCGTAGAAGACATCGTTGACACCGGTAATACAATCGTTGACCTCACCAAGGTAATGCAGGCATACGGAGCAAAGGAGACCAAGGTCTGCACAATGCTTCTCAAGCCGGATGTATATCACAAGGACGTGAAACTGGATTACGTGGGCATGGAGATTCCAAACAGGTTCATCGTTGGTTTCGGTCTTGATTACGACGAGCTCGGACGCAACTACAAAGACATCTACGTCCTTGACGATGACGAGAAATAATAACTAATGTTCAGTAAATAACAGTATGAAGTATTTTATCTTATTCGGCCCTCCGGGAGCAGGTAAAGGCACCCAGGCCACAGCAATGGTAGAGTCATACAAACTCTGTCACATCTCAACAGGCGCACTTCTCCGTAACGAGATAGCAGCCGGCACAGAACTCGGCCTCAAGGCCAAGGCTCTCATCGACGCAGGTGAGCTCGTTCCTGACGAGGTTGTAGAGGGAATGATCGAGTCCCAGTTCAACACTGTAAAGGGAGTTGAAGGCTTCCTTCTGGACGGTTTCCCAAGGACAATCGCACAGGCAGAGGTTCTTGACAAGATGCTCGCCAAGAAGGGTGAGGCTGTTACATCCTGCGTTTCTATCATGATCCCAGACGCAATGATCATGGAGCGCATCAAGCACAGAGCCACAATCGAAGGCCGTGCAGATGACGCCAAGGAGGAGACAATCAACAACCGTATCAAGACTTATCACGAGAAGACCGAACCTCTCGTAGAATACTACAAGAAGGCCGGCAAATACAACGAGATTGACGGTGTAGGAACAATTGACGAGGTGCGCACACGCATCTTCGCCACAATGGACAAGTTCTAAACCGAACACTCCGAAAAAGAAAAATGCTCACTTATTCAGTGAGCATTTTTTTGTTACAGGGCCTTCACGAATTCCTTCAACTTTCCGTTGAACATTTCAGGCTCTTCCATATGGATGAAGTGGCCGCAGGTGATAAGTTCCGTATAATCCAGATTCGGATACAAGGCCTGCATCTTTTCCCTGTTGTCAGGATCAAGGCCGCTGTTGCGTGTGCAGATAACCCAGACCGGAAGACTGATCTTCTCATTAGTCCACCATTTCTTTTCAACAAGATTCTGCATTGTGCCGGATGCCACATACTGAGGCGTCTGAGGCATCACAGACATTGCATAGTCTGTAATCTCCTGAGGCGTATCAGCGCCGGCAAGGGATGACACGAATCCTGTTATGACATCACGGCAATCCTCGCCGTCGAAAGCATGGCCAAAGCCTTCAACCGCCTCCACATACTCAGGGGTTTCATTTCCGTCATAGAAGCAATACACGCCGTCCACATCAACGAGGGCACCTTTGTGCGATGTCGTCAACAGAGTCTGACGGCACACCGGCGTGCCCAGGCTGTGACCTACGAGCACCGCGTCACAGATACCGTTTTCATTCAGGACAACGTCAACGGCACGGGCGAAATAATCAAGGGTGTAGTCCACATGGGGCTTATCGCTCATTCCGTAACCGGGCAGATCCAGAA
>CADBMK010000205.1 GCA_902795785.1 uncultured Bacteroidia bacterium
CGGAATCGACTCCGGAAAGACTGCCGCAACCATAGCGCTCGGCAAGGTAGGCATCCTCCACGGCTCCAAGAGCTATGTCATCCAGGACGAGAACGGCCAGATTGTTGAGCCATATTCCATCAGCGCCGGACTTGACTACCCGGGAATCGGGCCTATGCACGCCAACATGGCCGCAAAGAAGAGAGCGCAGGTTCTTGTGGTCAACGACGACGAGGCCATCGAGGCGGCTTTCGAACTCACAAGACTCGAGGGAATCATCCCGGCGCTTGAAAGCGCACACGCCCTCGGCGCCCTTAAAAAGATGAAATTCAATCCGGAGGATATTGTGGTGCTTACGGTTTCAGGCCGAGGCGACAAAGACATCGAGACATACCTGAACTACCAAAAGAAATAACCCATGTTTAAGTATAAAGTCATATCGAAGGATCTTCTCGGAGACATCTTCACCCCGGTTTCAGTCTACCTGAAACTCAGGGACGCCTCCACGAAATCCATCCTGATGGAGAGTACGGACTACCACACGGGCAAGAACGCCAAGTCCTTCATCGCAATTAATCCGATAGCCCAGGTAAGCATTGCCCACGGTATGGGCAAATGCGAATTTCCTGACGGCAGCGTCTTCGAACATGAAATCACAAGGGACTACAGGAGCGATGCCATCATCCGCCACTTCATGACATCATTCTCATTCGGAGAGGATGCCGGCAAGGTTCAGCTCTGGGGCTTCACGGCGTTCAACGCCGTAAGATATTTCGAGGACATAAAGGTCAAAGACGAGACCCAGGAGAAGAACGACGCTCCGGACATGGTATATACCCTTTACAGGAATGTCGTGGAATTCGATCATTTCAGGAACAGGATGACAATACACGAAATCCTTCCTGAAGACGGGGAAGACGGGATTGCAAAGATAGAGGGCCTTCTTCTCAAGCAGATTAATCCTACCTCTTCATTCAGGCCTGTAGGCGAAGTTTCCTCCCCTCTTACCGACGAGCAGCACAGAGAGAACATCCGCCGCGGCATAGCCCACTGCAAGAGAGGCGACGTTTTCCAGATTGTCCTTTCACGCAGGTTCATCCAGAAATACGAGGGAGACGACATCATGCTCTACAGGGCCCTCAGGGAAATCAACCCGTCCCCATATCTTTTCTACATGGACTTCGGAGGCTTCAGAATCTTCGGTTCCTCCCCGGAGACCCACTGCAGGATTGAGGGTGGCAAGGCATTCATCGACCCGATTGCCGGCACCACCAAAAGGACTGGAGACGACGAGCAGGACGCCAGGAACGCCAGCTACCTGCGTAACGACCCCAAGGAGAACGCAGAGCACGTAATGCTTGTGGACCTGGCGCGCAACGACCTCAGCCGCAACTGTCACGGGGTTAAGGTGGATTTCTACAAAGAACTCCAGTATTACTCCCACGTCATACATCTGGTCAGCAGGGTAAGCGGCAGCCTTGACGAGGGCGTGGACCCGGTAAAAGCCTTCATAGACACCTTCCCTGCCGGCACCCTTTCAGGAGCGCCCAAAGTCAGGGCCATGCAGCTCATTTCCGAATACGAGCCGCACAACAGAGGTGCTTACGGCGGATGCGTCGGAAGCATCGCCTTCGACGGAAGCCTCAACCAGGCAATCACCATCCGCTCTTTCGTGAGCAGGAATCAGGAGCTCTGGTTCCAGGCCGGAGGCGGAATCGTTGCCAAGAGCGATCCGGAATATGAACTTCAGGAAGTAAACAACAAACTCGGAGCCCTCAGAAAGGCTATCGAAAAAGCAGCCGGAATGTAAGATGAAAATTGTAATGATTGACAACTACGACTCGTTCACCTATAATCTGGTGCACCTCGTAAAAGAGCTGGGACACGATATAACCGTGTTCCGCAACGACAGATTCTCTCTGGAGGACCTTCAGGGATTTGACAAGATCATGCTTTCCCCAGGTCCTGGCATTCCATCGGAAGCCGGACTGCTGCTTGAAGTCATCCGCACATACGCCGGAAAAAAGCCGATTCTGGGAATCTGCCTCGGAGAGCAGGCAATCGGAGAGGTATTCGGAGGAAAGCTGGTAAATCTCCGCGACGTATTCCACGGAGTACAGACTCCGGCGCACATCACGGCCGACGATTACATTTTTCAGGGGCTGCCGAAGGATATTATGGTAGGACGTTATCACTCCTGGGTGGTTGACGCCTCAACCCTTCCGGACTGCCTGGAAGCCACTGCACTTAGCGATGAAGGCCAGGTAATGGCCCTCCGCCACCGCAGCCACGACATCCGCGGCATTCAGTTCCATCCTGAAAGCGTCCTTACCCCCGATGGAAAAACAATGATTCTCAACTGGTTAAACAATTAATACCACAATATGAAAAAGTATCTTACAAAACTCATCGACGGAGCCACCCTCACCAGGGATGAAACCCACGAAATCATGCTTGGCATCACGAAGGAGTTCTACCCGGAAGCTCAGATTGCAGCACTTTTGATGGCGATGCAGACACGC
>CADBMK010000206.1 GCA_902795785.1 uncultured Bacteroidia bacterium
GGTGTCGATGCCGTGGCCGTTGTCGATGAGGATCTTCATAGCTGATTGAGTGTTTAGGTTTGCACCTTTAAGTTACACAAAATCAGCCGTTAATGCAAGAGGTATGGCGTGGGCGTTTACCCCGTTTGAGCGTAGTGAATTCTATTGAACGGAAAAAGTTTGTGGGGCGGAGAATCAGCCCTTCCGGAGTTCCGCTTTCAGGGCGGCTTCGCGCTCTTTGCGAGACTTCTGCTCTTCTCGATACAGGGCTCGGGCTTTCTTCCTGGCCGTCTGGATGTAGTGGTAGGCTTCGCCGTTCCGGACGATTTCAGCGGCCACACTGTTCACCGTGTCTTCGAACCGGTGTTTCTTCAGCTCGCACTCCCAGACGATGATGACCGACCACCCCTTTGCCTCCAACTGGCGCCAGACTTCCTGATCACGTTCCTGATTCCTTGCCACCTTGGCCGTCCAGAACTCAGTGTTGGTTCTTGGGACAGTGTAGTACTTGCAGCCTTCGTGGCCGTGCCAGAAGCAGCCGTGGATGAAGATCACCGTCCGGTACTTGGGCAGCACAATGTCCGGTTTCCCCGGCAGATGTCTTTCATTGATCCGGTAGCGGAACCCCAAGCGCCACAATGCACGACGCAGCTTCAGCTCCGGGCCGGTGTTCTTGGCTCGGTTATGAGACATACATTTGAAACGCTGCTCTGGTGTCATCGGAATATGGATTACAATGCAAATTTACGTAGATTCAACTGAAAATGATTAACTTTGGCAGTAATAACCCCAGACAACATGGATTTCAACTACGATAGGGCCGATAAATGGTCCATATTGGAGTATAGTAAGCAGCTCCTAGGTAAGACCCTGGAGCAGGCAATTGCTCCGGATATCATTGAAGTACGCAAAGGAAAAGGACGCCTTGGCCAACTGGTTGAGGAGTACTTCTTTGGTTATGATGTCAATTCCAATCCAGATGCCGACTTTTCAGACGCTGGTCTTGAACTGAAAGTCACGCCCCTCAAGGAACTAAAGAATAAGGTGCTTGCAATCAAGGAGCGTCTGGTTTGCACGATGATAGATTACGACGCTGATCAGGATAAGCCCTTTGAGCAATCTCACGTTTATCTGAAGTGCGCCTACATGCTGATTCTCTTCTACCTCCACGAGGCAGATGTTCCTGTCCAGCAGCTGCTGTTCATATACTCTATCCTGTGGCAGATTCCGGATAAGGACCTGCTCATCATGAAACAGGATTACGAGAAGATTATAGGTAAGATTCGCGCAGGAAAGGCCCACGAACTCTCTGAAGGAGATACGACCTATCTTGGTGCCTGCCGGAAGGGGCAGAAGGGAGACTCTGATGTCTACTACAATCTCCCAGACGGAACACGTGCCGAGATTCCGGCTCCAAAACGGGCCTTCTCGCTGAAGACACAATACATGCGGACAATACTGGCCTTCGCTGAAAAAACTGGTGGTCAGGGAACCTACAATACATCTGCATTGGTGCATGGCTATGGCCCGCACTTGATTGAGGAAGAGGAACTCCGTGAGAAGAGCTTTGAAGACATCCTCCTGGATCGATTCAAGCCTTATTACGGGAAGACCTATGACGTGTTGGTGAAAGAGCTACATGCCCCTACCACAGGAGCAAAGAGCAAGTATTTCCTGATTGCCAACGAAATCCTCACTGAGGGAGAGACTCGTGGCGAGGATGTGACAAAATCCGACGAATTCATCAAGTCCGGCATCATCATTAAGACCATCCGCCTTAACAAGAACGGCCGTCCTGCCGAGGCCATGTCGTTTGAGAACATCAACTACTTTGATATCTTGAAGGAAGATGACTGGTATGAGTCACGTCTGTATGATATTTTCACAGGCCGCTTTCTTTTCATAGTTTTCCAGGAAGGAGGTGACGACAAAGTCCGTTTACAGAAGGCCTTCTTCTGGACAATGCCGGTGAAAGACTTAGACGAAGCTGCTGCGTATTGGCTGAATATCAGGAATGCCGTGAAGGACAACCACATCGCGCCAGAATATTTCTATAGGGAAAGCGACCATCGGAAGTTCCATGTCCGTCCTAAAGCGAAGAATGCAGCGGATGTGACGGTTAATCCTCACGGTGGGACAGCGAAGAAATACTGCTACTGGTTCAACCACGATTACATAAAAGCAATTGTCGAAAATGCTGAATAGAAAAATGCGGGGCTTCGAACCTCGCATTCTCTTTATCCTTTCAGCCTGGATTCAAGCTCTTCTCCAACTTTGGTGACTATCCCACAGACAAGGGCATTTCCCATTAGGAAGGCTCTTTTCCCATTGTCTACGCCATCCAACTTCGTGTGGTCTTTCGGAAACATATTCAAACCTTCCAGCTCAGCCGGAACCAGTCTGCGGTAGCGCCCCGTCTGGTCAATAATGATGTGTCTACAGCGGTCAGGACTCTTACCTCCTTCAGATGTAATGATGGTTCTTGACGGTTTATCAATTGAATCAGGAAATTCCATTCCGCCCTCTGCAAACACATACTGGATGCCGTTCTTCTTGGTCCTAGGCACACGCTTGGCTCCCTTGAAATACTTCCAA
>CADBMK010000207.1 GCA_902795785.1 uncultured Bacteroidia bacterium
GAGAACACAAGAAGTACGGCCGTAGCTACGAGGAACACGCCCATATCCCTGAAATTGTTGAACATTCTTTCAACGACATCCTTGAAAAAGACTCCTACGACAAACACAGGAATCATCGAAACCAGAATCTTGACGGCGAAGTCCATCTCATCGTTGTACTTGAACTCGCGAAGGCCCTTGAAAAGCGCCCAGATCTGTTCCCTGAAAACGACGATGGTGGCAAGCACCGTGGCAAGATGAACCGTTACGGTAAAATCAAGGAATCCTTCCGGAGTAACTCCAAGAATCTGTCTGAATATCATCAAGTGTCCGCTGCTGCTGACAGGCAGAAACTCGGTAAGGCCCTGAACCAGGCCAAGAATAAGAGCGTCCAACCAACTCATTACTTATCCTCCTTATTTTTTGAAGTCTTCATTATTGCAACAATCTCTATGGCTATTCCCGCAAGAATAACCACAGGCGCCAGAACGATTCTTCTGAAATCGAACATGGCATAATTGAAGACATTGGGATCATCGCTTCCGCCGCCGGTCATAAGCACATAGCCCAGGACCATGACAAGCAGACCTATTATAAACAGTTTCAACCCCTTGGGGGTCATTGCCATCTTTTCCATAATTAATAATACAATTCGTCCTTGTCGAGGGAGACGAGTCTTCCGACAACAAAATATGTGCTGAGCACGCAGATAACCACACCTGCACAAACCATTATGCCGGCGCAGACTGAAAGCATCCTGATGCTCAATATAGAAAATAACTGTGGAATCTCCCTGTAGGCCAGGTAAAGAAGGCTGCCCAGATAAGCCACGGACAGAGATGCCGCCACAACGCCCTGGACCAAAGCCTGGGCCAGGAACGGCGCCCTGATGAATGACTTCGTGGCTCCCACAAGCCTCATAGTCCTGATGGTAAACCTCCTGGCCGACACGCTCAGACGTACCGTATTATTGATCAGCACGAACGAGATAAAAAGCAGGAGTATGATGAAAACGCCCAGGAAAAGGGTTATCTTCTCGATATTCTGGTTGAGGGCGGTGACCAGGGACCGCTGATACACGACCTCGTCCACAAGAGGCGAGGCGCTAAGGCGCTTTGTCACCAGATCAAGGCTGTCCGCCACCACATAATCGGCCTTGAGGGTTATAACGACCGATGCAGGAACAGGCGATGATTCAAACACGCTGAGGAAATCCGCCCCGAGCATTTCTGACATCTCGGCGATTCCCTGTTCCTTGGAAACGAACTCGGAGCTGTTTATGAAGAAGAGGGAATCAATCTGGGATTTATACTCCAGAGCCTGCTGCTCTTCAACCTCAGGCTTCATAAGGACTGAAACCTGCATATTCTCCTTGAAATAATTGGAAACGCTCCTTGCGTTAAGAAGAAGGATGGTTGCTATGCCCACAAGAAGAAGGACGAGGCTGATACTGATGACGGTGGAAAGGTACGCGTTAGCGAGCCTTCTTCGCTCCATCCTTTTCTCTATTTTGCTCTGTCCTTTGGCCATATGCACATTCACCCAAACTGCCTACGAAGATAGCAAAACTTCGAATTATCAAAAAAAATTCTTACCTTTGAATACGAATGCGTCCGACGCAAAATTTAAAAGAGAAGACATGGAAAATCCTGTAAAAAGAGTACTGTTCGTCAATTCGGAGATAACGCCTTATCTTCCGGAAACGGAAATCTCTAAAATCGGTAGATACCTTCCTCAGGGGATACAGGAGAGAAAGAAGGAAATCCGTTCCTTCATGCCTCGGTATGGTTGCATCAACGAAAGGAAGAACCAGTTGCACGAGGTCATCCGCCTCTCCGGTATGAACATCATCATCGGAGACATAGATCATCCTCTCGTGATCAAGGTTGCTTCAATTTCTGCCGCAAGGATTCAGGTTTACTTCATCGATAACGAAGATTACTTCAAGAGGAAGCAGATTGCCTACGATCCTGACGGCGTTTTCTTCGAAGACAATACCGAGAGGGCAATATTCTTCGCAAGAGGTGTCCTTGAAACCGTTAAGAAACTCCGCTGGACTCCTGACATCATCCACTGTCAGGGCTGGATTTCACATATCCTTCCCGCATATCTTAAGAAAGCATACAGGGACGACCCTATCTTTGCAGCCAGCAAAGTGGTCACCTCCATCTACGACGATACGCCAAAGGAGTCTTTCTCAGCCAACTTCCAGGAACTCGCTGCTTTCGGCAGCCTGACCAAGGACGATCTCCCGTTCCTCGAGAAGCCTGATGGCATAAATCTTGCTCGAACAGCCATTCAGTACTCAGACGGCGTAATCCTCGGTTCTCCGGACGTTGATCCGGCAGTGCTTGAAAACATTGGAGACATCCCGGTACTGAAATACGATGCTGAATCGATTTCATCCGGCGCATATATAGACGAGTACAACAATTTTTACGATCAGTTGTAACCCACAAATGAAGAATCTCAGCTTATTGCGCAGATTATTTGGAGGAGCAGCAGCATTTATCTGCTGCTTTTCTTGCGTAGATGTAAACGATGAACTCGGAAAGAATCTCCTTCCGACCAATCAGCAGTACGATATCTACACGGCAGAATACTACATCGATGACATGGAACTCAGGATGGCGGACAGCCTTTCCGGATACTCATCGACAAGGATGACCCTCGGCGCCATCAGGGACGACGACTTCGGTCTTACCACCAGAGGCACGGCCATCACACTTGTTCCGCTTTGCGATTCCCTTGACTTCGGACAGAACCCTGTGTTCAAAAGATTCCGCTTCAAGGCCACAAGGGACACCATCTCCATCCCGTCCGAGAGCGAGAGATACATCATGCAGAACATCAACGTGTACGAACTCAGCGAGCCACTCGACGACGAGCACGACTACTTCTGCGGAACCAAGGTGAAATACAACCCAGAACGAATCAGCAAGGGAACTCCCCTCTACACCGGAGGCGATACCCTCAGCTTTGATTTCACGAAGAGCTTCGGCGAGAAATACATGCAGATTCTCCAGAGCGACCTCGACACTCTTCCTGACTACCTCAAGAAGTTCCCGGGAATCTATATGAACGTCGACAGCCCTATCGGAAAGGGCGGCCGAATCAATATGTTCAAGGTAGGCATAGAATATGATTCTTCATACGGATACCTCACCGGCACGTATGCAGAGCTCAAATTCACCAGCACATACGACGGAGAAAGGAAGGATACCTCCTTCTACTTCTATTACAGCCCTACATCCATCATGGCGGCTGACTCTGTCCTGGCAAACGGAGGAACCGTCAACCAGTATGCCTTCAACACCTCGACATACTCTTCCGACGACCTGACCGGAAAGATCCAGGGTTCAACCTACCACGTGGAAGGCGCTGCCGGAGTGAAGCCTGTCATTTCTGCGGCCATGCTCAGGGAAAAGTCACGTGAGGCCATCTCACAGTACTGCAACCCTGACGAGGCTATCATTACAAAGGCTACCGTAATCCTTCCGTTCGTTACACCTGACGACTACAAGACTCTGGAGTTCTATCCTCCGAGACTCTGTCCGAACGTCAAGGTCCACACGGATACATCCGTATACTACGCAAACCTTACTGACTACAGCGTCAGCACCGAGGACCAGGGAGACATCAACAGGATGCAGGGTTACTACTCTCCTGACATCACCTACCACCTCCAGCAGATCATCAACGACGAGAAGAAGACTTCTTCAAACTATGACGTCTGGTTCCTGGTAAACTCCAGCGAGGAGACGACCACCACCAACAGCGCCAACTCCGACCTGAGCGACTACTACAAGCAGCTTGCATATTCAAGCTACTACAACAGCATGTACGGCGGATACGGATACGGCGGCTATGGCAGTTACGGCAGCAGCTATAGCAACTACTACAGCTATATGCTCGCAGCCCAGTATGCGTCCAGCTCATCTTCTTACACTTCAACGGAGATGGTTCTGGACAAAGACAAATACTTCAACGGCGTCCTCTACGCTCCGGGCGAGATCACGGAGAGCAAGCGTCCTAAGATCAAGATTACATTCGCAGTGCCGAAGGAATAACCTCCGGCACTCCAATATAAACGATAAAAGGCTGACCAAAAGTCAGCCTTTTATATTTCGCATATTGTCGAATTGATTACTTTGCAGCGAGCTTCTCAGTAACCTTGTCGATTGCGTCCTGAACAGTAGCGATTGATACAGTCTCCTCATCAGGAATCTTGATTCCGAATACTCTTTCGAACTCCATAAGAAGCTCTACAGTGTCAAGAGAGTCTGCGCCGAGATCGTTTGTGAAGTTGGCAGACTCTGTAACCTCAGACTCTTCAACGCCAAGCTTGTCAACGATGATCGCTTTAACCTGCTTTACGATTTCTTCCTGTGTCATGATTTAAAGATTTTAGTTATTTAATTATAAATACTATTCACGGATTAACCCTGCAAAGTAAGCAAAAATATTTCAAAAAAGAAACAACCATTATTATAATCTATTATCATCCCTGGAAAGGGTCATCCAAATACGAAGACCGTTCAGGGCATTAAGTAAATAGAAAGAATACTTGGCTATGTATATAGGAGCATAACCTGAATCCCCCGCGAAGGACCACATCAGGATAGATGTGATGTTCACACCAATCCAGAAGAACCACTGTTCCATATAGGCCATTGACATTAGCATCTGGCCCAGAATGTTGAACATCAGAGGCAGGGCATCCAGAACGACGGCCAGCCTGAACAAGGACGAGTCCGCACTGCGGTCAAACCTAAGGAGGATGAAATAGGCTATGACCAGGCCTCCCAGGAACAGCAGAAGGCATTTCCACCTCTGAGAGGGCGTAAGCCTTCTTGCAGTCACGCGCCCGTCACCCGTAAGACGCTTTCTCCACTGCCAGAGTCCCACAAACTGCATCGGGACAAAATACACAAAATGAAGCATTGCGTTGCCCAGGCCGGACTGGCCCCCATACCAGTTGACAAGGCACATCGCCCCGTAGAGGGTCACATCGACCAGGCCGAACACGAAGGTCAGAATACGGGCGTTGGCTGAAAGGATGGTACTGAGCACGCCGGCTAACGACCCGATTGCCGATATAATGAGAAGCCAGTTCCTTGGATTGGAAGCATCGTACTTGATGTAAGTGATTATCGCAACCGATATCAGGATGCCGGCCAGTATGAATGAACCGAACCAGCTGTTGAATTTCTTGTCTGTCATTATTCTGATGAAGTCAGATATTGTTTGATGGCCAGGGCCATATTCTTGCCGACCATGGCTTCCAGGTCCTCAAGAGGGGCCTGGGCGATGCGCATCACGCTGCCGAACCTTAGGAGAAGACGCTTTTCCGTCTGCTCACCCACACCCGGAATCTCACGCAGGACGCTTTGAATCTGGGCCTTGCTTCTAAGATTCCTATGGAAGGTGATACCGAAACGGTGTGCTTCGTCCCTTATCTGCTGGAGCAGCTTGAGGGCCACCGAATTCCTGTCTATGAAAAGAGGATACGGGTCTCCCACACGGATAACTTCCTCAAGACGCTTGGCAAGTCCCACAACGGTTAACTTGTCAGTAAGCCCGAGTTCATAAAGGGCCTGATAAGCAAATTCCAGCTGTCCCTTACCACCGTCAATAACGATAAGCTGAGGCAGGTCCTCAGGATTTTCCGCCAGCATACGGGAGTAGCGGCGGTTGACGACCTCCTTCATCGAGGCATAATCGTTGGCCCCGATAACCGTCTTGATCTTGAAACGCCTATAGTCTTTCTTAGAAGGTACGCCGTCACGGAAAACCACGCAGGATGCAACCGGGTTGGTTCCCTGAATATTGGAATTGTCGAAGCACTCCATATGGACAGGAAGCACGGACATGCCCAGAGCCTTCTGCAGTTCTCCCAGAACCATGTTCCTGTACTCGTCAGGATCACATTTCTCCTTCTGTTTGAGAGTATTGAAGCAGTATTCGCGGGCATTCTTGGCGCTTAGTTCCAGAAGGGAGAGCTTGTCTCCACGCACTGGGACACGGAATTCCACGCCTTCAATCTCCACATCCGGCTCGAATGGCACGACGACTTCCCTAGCAAGGCTGCCGAATTTTGATTCTATCTCTGCGATGAATGCACTGAGCACGGCCTCCTGCTGCTCCTCGATATTCATCTTGAAGCCAAGGTTCAGAGACTGGACTATGGCTCCGCCCCGGACCCTAAGGAAGTTTCCGAAGGCCTCGGCACCGTCGAAGACAAGGGAGAAGACATCGCAGTTGCTGTCGGATGCAGACATTATGATGGATTTGGAATAATGCTTCTTCAAGGAGTCAATCCTGTCCTTGTAACTCTGGGCAAGCTCGAACTCCCATCTGAGTGAAGCCTCCTTCATGGCGGTCTCATAGTCAGAGATAATCTCCCTGACACCACCCTTGAGGATGCGCTTGATTTCCTCAATCCAGGAATCGTACTCCTCGACGCTGACCCTGCCCACACAGCAGCCGCGGCACTTTCCTATATGGAAGTCCAGGCAGGGGCGGTACTTGCCACGGAGGATTGACTCCGAAGACAGGTTGAGCCTGCACGAGCGAATGGGCCAGGTGGCCCTGATGAATTCAAGAAGATAGTTGGCGTGGTGCACGCTGCTGTAAGGTCCGAAATATGTGGACCCATCCTTCCTGTTTATCTGTCGGGTAAGAAAGATTCTTGGGAAGGGCTCTCCGGTTACGCATATCCAGGGATAAGTCTTGGAGTCCTTCAGGAGGATATTGTACTTAGGCTTGTACTGCTTGATCAGGTTGTTCTCCAGCAGAAGAGCATCCGCCTCGCTGTCCACTACCGAGAACTGGGCATCCGCTATCTTGGAGACAAGGATGCGGGTCTTGATGTTCAGCCTGTCCGGACTGACAAAGTACTGGGCCACTCTCTTGTGGAGATCCTTTGCCTTACCCACATAGATAACCTTCCCGTCTGCGTCATAATACCTGTAAACGCCCGGGGAATGTGGAAAAAGCTCGATTTTCTCCTTTACATCCATCGCTCAAAGATATGAAAAAAGGAGCCAATCGTAAAACGACTGGCTCCCTTATAATATTTGGAAGGAATAAATTACTTATTCTCCTTTCTTGGACCGCGACCGCGACGGTTGTTGCGCTCTCCGCGTGAACGACCGCTCTGCTGAGCAGCCTGTGCGTTTGCAGCAACACCTGCGTTAGGTGTAAGATCCTGCTTGCCGTAACGCTCACCGTTCATAACCCATACCTTGATACCGAGAGCACCAACCTTAGTGTTAGCTACTGCAAGTGCATAGTCGATATCTGCACGGAGTGTATGAAGTGGAGTACGACCTTCCTTGAACATCTCTGAACGAGCCATCTCGGCGCCGCCTACACGACCGCTGATCTGGACCTTGATGCCTTCAGCACCAACTCTCATCGCTGTAGAAACAGCCATCTTGATGGCCCTACGATATGAGACACGACCCTCGATCTGACGAGCGATGCTGTCTGCGATGATGTTAGCGTCAACCTCAGGCTTCTTAACCTCGAAGATGTTGATCTGTACATCCTTGTTTGTAACCTTCTTGAGCTCTTCCTTGAGTTTGTTGACCTCAGCGCCTTCCTTTCCGATGATTACACCTGGACGTGCAGCGTTGATTGTCACAGTGATGAGCTTAAGAGTTCTCTCGATAACGATCTTTGAAAGGCTAGCCTTTGCAAGACGGCTCTCGAGGTACTTGCGGATCTTGTAATCCTCTGCGATCTTCTCCGCATAGTTACCACCACACCAGTTAGAGTCCCAACCACGGGTGATACCGATTCTGTTGCTAATAGGATTTGTTTTCTGTCCCATATTTATGCCTCCACTGCTGTTGTTTTAACATCGAGTACGATTGTAACGTGGTTTGAACGCTTACGGATTCTGCCGGCTCTACCCTGAGGGCAAGGACGGATTCTCTTGATCGTACGACCTTCGTCTACCATGATGGTCTTGACGATAACATTACCATTCTCAAGTTCCTTTGCCTTATCCTGGTTCTTAGCCTCCCAGTTTGCGATAGCGCTCTTGAGAAGTTTCTCGAGACGGATAGATGGCTCTCTCTTCGAGAATTTAAGAAGATCGAGGGCATTGTTAACCTCCTTGCCTCTGATGGTGTCGCAAACGAGACGCATCTTGCGAGGAGATGTAGGAACGTCATTCAGCTTTGCAATAGCTGTGGCCTTCTTAGCTTCCTTGAGCTGTTCGGCCATGAGTTTTTTACGCTTTCCCATAATGATTACTTCTTATTGTTACCTGAATGACCCTTGAATGTTCTAGTTGGCGCGAACTCGCCAAGCTTGTGGCCTACCATGTTCTCAGTTACATAAACCGGAATGAACTTATTTCCGTTATGAACTGCGATTGTGTGACCAACGAAGTCAGGAGAAATCATGCTGGCACGTGACCAGGTCTTGACAACCTCCTTCTTCTTGCTACCTTCATTCATAGCAAGAATCTTCTTTTCCAGAGCTTCCTGGATATATGGACCTTTTCTTAATGAACGACTCATAATCTCTAAGTTTTAATTCCGATTATTTCTTTCTTCTTTCAATGATGAACTTGTTTGAAGTAGCCTTAGGATTACGTGTCTTGTATCCCTTTGCAGGAAGACCCTTACGTGAACGTGGATGTCCACCGGAAGCACGACCTTCACCACCACCCATCGGGTGATCTACCGGGTTCATAACAACACCACGGTTGTGAGGACGGCGACCAAGCCATCTGCTGCGTCCAGCCTTACCAGCTGACTCCAAATTGTGATCTGCGTTAGATACAGTACCAACTGTAGCGCGGCAGGTTACGAGAACCATTCTTGTCTCACCTGAAGGGAGACGGAGAACAGCGTGTGAACCTTCACGAGCTGCGAGCTGAGCGTATGTTCCTGCTGAACGTGCCATTGCAGCACCCTGACCAGGACGGAGCTCGATGTTGTGTACGAGTGTACCAACCGGAATTTCACTGAGAGGAAGAGCGTTACCAAGCTCCGGAGCTACTCCGGCACCTGAAGCGATCTTCTGTCCAACCTTAAGTCCGTTAGGAGCAATGATATACTTCTTTACTCCATCTTCATATTCTACGAGAGCGATGCGAGCGCTGCGGTTTGGATCGTACTCAATGGTAAGAACAGTTGCAGGGCAGTTGTCCTTATCACGGAGGAAGTCGATGACACGATACATCTTCTTGTGTCCGCCACCGATGTAACGCATGGTCATCTGACCTGTGTTGTTACGTCCACCTGTGCTCTTGAGAGGCTCAAGCAATGCCTTGTGAGGCTTGTTAGTGGTGATCTCGTCAAATGCGCTGATCGCCTTGTTTCTCTGACCAGGGGTAACTGGTTTGAATTTTCTAATTGCCATATCTTAAGTCCTCCCCTCGTTAAATGTTACTGTAGAAATCAATCTTATCTTCACCGGCGAGAGTTACATAAGCCTTCTTGAAGTGGTTTGCACGACCTCTGAGAAGACCTGCCTTGGTGAAACGAGACTTCTTCTTACCGTGATAGTTCACGGTGTTAACGTCATCAACGGTGACGTTATACATCTGCTCCACTGCTGTCTTGATCTGAAGCTTGTTAGCCTCGCGAGACACGATGAAGCCATAACGGTTCAACTTTTCGCCCTGAGCCGTCAACTTTTCTGTTACTATTGGCTTAATAATGATTCCCATCGCTCAATTATTTTACCCTGGAAGCAAGGATATCCTGAACTCCATCAACGAGCACGAGTGCGTTTGCATTCATGATTGCGTAAGTGTTGATTTCGTCAACAGTGATAACGTTTACATCCTGGAGGTTACGTGATGAAAGGTAGATGTTGGTTGAATTCTGAGGAAGCACTACGAGCACCTTCCTGTCGCCTGCCTTGAGGGCTGCGAGGATTGAGAGAAGCTGCTTAGTCTTAGGAGCCTCCATTGAGAATGGCTCAACCATTGTAATCGCATTGTCCTGCGCCTTGTATGAAAGAGCTGAGAATCTTGCGAGCTGCTTAACCTTCTTGTTGAGCTTGCTGTTATAGTTACGTGGCTTAGGACCGAATACGCGGCCACCACCTACGTAGATATTTGACTTCAAGCTACCATGACGTGCTCCACCGCCGCCCTTCTGACGACCGATCTTCTTTGTGCTGTGAGAATTCTCACTTCTGTCCTTGGTCTTGGCAGTTCCCTGACGCTGGTTAGCGAGGTACTGAACTACATCAAGCCAGATTGCATGATCGTTAGGTGTAACACCGAAAATGTTCTCGTCGAGAACAACCTTCTTTCCGGACTCAGATCCGTCAATTTTCAAAACTGACAATTCCATAACTTAAGCCTCCACAATTACATAAGAACCCTTAGCTCCTGGAACAGAGCCCTTTACTACGAGAAGATTGTTTTCTGGGATCACCTTAACAACGCGGAGGTTGAATACCTTAACGCGCTCATTGCCCATATGACCGCCCATTCTCATTCCTGGGAATACGCGTGAAGGCCATGATGATGCACCCATAGAACCAGGGTGACGAAGTCTGTTGTGCTGACCGTGGGTAGCACCACCTACTCCTGCGAATCCGTGACGTTTAACAACGCCCTGGAATCCCTTACCCTTAGAAGTACCGATGATGTCAACGAACTCAACGTCTGATGTAAGAACATCAGCGATGGCCACTGAATCACCTAATTTAAGCTCCTGAGCGAAGTCTGCCTCAAACTCGACAAGCTTTGCCTTAGGAGTGGTTCCTGCCTTTTCAAAGTGACCCTTAAGGGCCGCGCTGGTGTGTTTCTCTTTCTTTTCGTCATAGGCAAGCTGTACAGCGGCATAACCATCTTTTTCTACTGTACGTACCTGCGTGACAACACATGGACCAGCCTCAATAACGGTGCATGGAATATTTTTTCCATCAGCACCGAAAACGGAAGTCATTCCGATTTTCTTTCCA
>CADBMK010000208.1 GCA_902795785.1 uncultured Bacteroidia bacterium
GCCTCAACCATGGCTTCCGGATTGTTACCGTATATCTGAATCGCCACAGGCGACTCTTCTTCTGATGTTTTCATCTTGTCGATGGCCTTCACCGCATCTCGGATCAGGCCATCGGACGGGATGAACTCGGTATAGACCATATCAGCCCCCTGCTCCCTGCAGAGGATTCTGAAGGAAGCGTCAGTCACATCCTCCATTGGCGCCAGGAGGACAGGCTTATCTCCGAGGTCGATATTACCTATACGCATAAAACTTAGTCTTCTTTAAGGATGTTGTTCTGAGCCTCAACGGAAGCCTCGTGGATTGCGTTGAAGACGTCAGTGATGAACTTCTCTGAAAGGCCTGCCTTGGCACCGCTCTCAATGGCCTTGGCAAGGAGGCTCTCCCAACGGGCTGTCTGGAGAATGGCCACGTTGTTCTGCTTCTTGTACTCACCGATCTTCTTGCTGATCTCCATTCTTGACTTGAGAGTGTAGATGAGGTTCTCGTCGATGATGTCAATCTGAGCGCGGAGATGGTCTATCTGCTTCTGGTACTCAGCCGCAGCGCTCTCCTTCTCACGGATTCTGAGGCTTTCAAGAAGAGTCTGGAGATCACAAGGCTTGAGCTGCTGCTTGGCGTCTGAGAGCGCAACATCAGGATTGCAGTGGCTCTCAATCATAAGGCCCTCAATACCGAGGTCCATTGATTTCTGGGAAATCTCCTTGAGATATGCGCGGCTTCCACCCATATGGCTAGGGTCTGCGAAGAACGGAAGTTCAGGGTAGCGGCTGCGGAGCTCGATGGCAATCTGCCAGCCCGGTGCATTACGATACTCCTGCTTCTCTGCCGTTGAAAATCCGCGATGGATAACGCCGAGTTTCTTTACGCCTGCAAGGTTGAGTCTCTCCAGGGCACCGATCCAGAGGTCGATGTCAGGATTCACAGGGTTCTTCACAAGGACAGGGATGTCCGTTCCCTTAAGGGCGTCGGCTATTTCCTGCATGAGGAAAGGATTCGCGGTGGTACGCGCTCCAATCCAAACCATGTCGAGGCCGTACTTGATGCAGTCGAAGATGTGCTTTGCGTTTGCAACCTCGGTGCAGACTGCCATTCCGGTCTCCTTCTTCACCTTCTGGAGCCATGCAAGGCCGTCGGTGCCGATTCCTTCGAAGTTTCCTGGATGAGTCCTAGGCTTCCAGATACCCGCACGATATACGTTGATACCGAATGCGCGGAGTCCGCGTGCCGTTTCAAGCACCTGCTCCTCAGTCTCGGCGGAGCAAGGGCCGGCAATTACGTAAGGTTTCGGATCCTCTGAGAAGAGGCCCCAGTCCTTAATAGGGATAAGTTCGAGTGGTTTTGCCATAATATGTAGTATTAATAATTATCTGATAATCTTCTTGATCCTGTTGGCCTCGCCGATGAGGTCACGAATCCTGTCCTCATCGTATTCATCTATGGCCTTGCGGAATTCCTTCATCTTGTCAATGTAGGTATCCATTACCCTGAGGATATTCTCGCGGTTCTGGCTCAAGATCGGAACCCACATGTCCGCATTGGACTTTGCAAGACGCACGGTTGAAGAGAAACCTCCGGACGCAAGGTCAAAGATATGCTTTTCGTCCCTTTCCTTGTCCAGCACGGTAAGCGCGAGTGCAAAGGAAGTGATGTGCGAGATGTGGGACACGTAGGCCGTATGAACGTCGTGGTTGTCCGCATTCATGTAAATCGGACGCATGTTCAGCACGTCGTAGAGCTTCTCCACCACGCTGACCGCCTTGGGGTCGCTTTCCTCGGTATTGGCAAAGATGCAGGCCCTGCCGTCAAAGAGGTTAGGCATGGCAGCCCACGGGCCGCTATACTCGGTTCCCGCCATCGGATGCGTTGACACGTAGCGGGAGCGCATAGGATGATAATGGACGCTTCGCACAATCTGTCCCTTTGTTGAGCAGGTGTCAATCACAATCTTCTTCGCTCCTTCCGGCGAAGCCTGATAACGGTCAAGTATCTGCGGGAGCATCTTTGTCGCAGCCCCTACCGGGACGGCGATGACCAGTATGTCCGCACGGTCTGCAGCCTCTTCAAGCGATACGATTTCGTCCGCGAGGCCTATCTTCTGCGCAGCGGAAGCGTTCACGGCATCAGCCTCCACTCCCAGAATCTGCGACGCGAAGCCTCTTCTCTTGAGGTCTATTGCCATTGAGCCTCCGATGAGACCCATTCCTATGATTCCTACTATCATCTCTTCTATGAATTTACACTAACTCTTCTATCAGTTTCCTCGCTGCCTCAAGCACCTCTGGCTTAGCGCAGAGCGAAATCCTGATATAGTTCTCTCCGTTCTTTCCGAAGATGAAACCCGGTGTAATGAATACACCCTTGCCATATAATATCCTGTCTGAAATCCTCTCTCCGAGGCACTTGTTCTCATCCGTACCCTTAAGGAGAGGATTATCCTTTTCCACTTTTCCCCAGAGGAAGAGGCCTGCCGAATTGCTGTCATACTTTGCGCCTATGACGTCGAAGATCTTTCCGGCCTCAACCCTGCGGCGGCGGTACTCGTCGTTAAGGGCCTTGAACCACTCCGGTCCCTGGGCAAGGGCTGCCACGGCGGCCTCCTGCAGAGGCTTGAACATTCCGGAATCCATCTGGCTCTTCACCTTGAGCACCTCCGAGATGATTTCACGGCTTCCACCCACCATACCGATACGCCAGCCGGACATATTATGCGCCTTGCTGAGGGAATTCAGTTCAAGGCAGCACTCCTTTGCACCGTCCACGGCCAGGATTGAAAGAGGATTATCGTTAAGGATGAAGCTGTACGGATTGTCGTTCACGATGAGGATACCGTGACGTCGTCCGAAATCAACGATCTTCCTGTAGAGTTCCTTTGTTGCGGATGCTCCCGTAGGCATATGCGGATAGTTGGTCCACATGATCTTCACTCCGCTGAGATCCATCTTCTCCAGGGCGTCAAAGTCAGGCTGCCAGCCGTTCTCCGCAACCAGATCATATTTAACTATCTCAGCCTCAACCATCCTGGAGGCCGACGTATATGTCGGATATCCCGGGTCAGGGACAAGCACCTTGTCTCCCTTGTCAAGGAATGCCAGGGAAATCAGCAGGATACCTTCCTTGGAGCCCACCAGAGGCTGAATCTCTCCGTTAGGGTCCAGCTCAACGCCGTAGAATCTCCTGTACCAGTCTGAGAACGCCTTCCTGAGGGCGGGAGTTCCGATATAACTCTGATATGCGTGGTTTCCCGGCTGTGAAGCCGATTCCTTGAGAGCCTCTACCGCTGCAACCGGCGGGAATCCGTCAGGAGCGCCGATGCCGAGATTGATTACCTTCTGCTCACCGCGGGACAGACGCTCGGCATTCATCGCATCTATCTCCTTCAGCTTGCGCGAGAAGTAGTATTCCTGGACTGACTCAGTCCTATGTGCTGGTTTTATGATCATCGTTCAAAAGTTTACCAAAGATAACTGAACTATACGGCAGCCACGTATTCTCCGAGGATATTCAGGTCCTTCATAAGAGGCTTTATTGCCGTAAGTGCCTGCTGATAGCGCTCATAATCGTCGAAGCGGATGTCAGCGTAGAAGAAATACTGCCACTGCTGTCCCGGAATCGGCAGGGACTGGATCCTGGTGAGGTTCATCTCGTAGAACGAGAGGATGGTCAGGATGTGGGCCAGTGCGCCCGGAGCGTGCGGCAGGGTGAAACAGAGGGAAGCCTTGTTGACCACGTTCCTGTCAATCTCCAGTGAATCGTCCATGATAAGGAACCTGGTGTAGTTGACATTGTAGGTCTCGATTTCCGGTGCAAGGATTTCCAGGCCGTTCTGCTCTGCGGAGAGGCGGGAAGCCACGGCGCCCACGCCCATAAGACCTGCAGCGGCGATGTCCGTTGCGCTCTTGGCGGTATCCTCGCTTTCCACGAGATTGATCCACGGAGCATTGGTCTCAAAGAACTTTCTGGTCTGGTTGATGGCCATAAAGTGGGTCCTCACTTCCTTGATATCCTCAATCTTCTGTCCCGGCATGGCCATAAGGTTCTGGTGAATGTGGAGGAAAACTTCTCCCTTCACCTTCCTTCCGTTCTTCCTGAGAAGCTCCAGATTCTGGACAAGACCGCCAGAAGACGTATTCTCCACTGCCATTACAGCAGCATCGGCCACTCCCTTATCCATTGCGTCATAAAGCCCCGCGAAGGTTGCACATTCCACAATCTGGGGATAATCCCCCTCCCTGTCAAAATAGAACCTTCTCGCGGCCTCCTCATGGAAGCATCCCTTGAATCCCTGTATTGCTACTTTCTTCATAAATAAAAAAAGACCGTCCAGTTTTCCGGACAGCCTGCTACATTTCATCGTATTCTGGATTATACGCACGTCCGGTCAACTATCGCCTTTCAAGGTAATAGAAGTAAAAATAAGAACCTGCGTAAAATCGATTGTTTGTCATAACGACACAAAGATATGAAAGTTTTTTAAAAATTCGCCTTTTTCCATAATAATTATCTTCCCTTCC
>CADBMK010000209.1 GCA_902795785.1 uncultured Bacteroidia bacterium
AAGGGTCTCGGCCGGATTGATGCCGGACTCTTTTATGACCGTCTCATAGATTCTTGGATCAGGCTTAACAAGGTGCATCTTCTGAGACAGGAAGGCTATGTCCACAAAGTCCTCCGCCTTGTGTCCCTTGTAAGGAAGCATCTTCTCGGCAATCAGGTCCCAGTGGCAGTCCACTATATTGCTTAGAAAGAAAAGCCTGTAACCCTGAGCCTTGAGTTCAAGGAGTTTCTCCTTCTTGACATCCGGAATCTCAACCAGCATTGAATTGCAGGCATCAACAATCTCCTTATCTGAAGCCTTGGTCCGGCAGATTTGCCTGATCTGCTCACAGAACTGCTCAGTGCTGACCCCGCCTATGCTGTAGAGGTGGATGAGTTTATTGAACTCGGGATTAAGCATCAGGTCTGAGGTATCGGGAGGACACAGAGACATAAAATTGCGGAAACATCCGGCCACGTCAAGGGTAACCATAACGTTGCCAAGGTCGAAGATGATGTTTTTGGTTATCATTTTTATTAACAAATTATTCTTTTATGGTATTGGTTCATCTTCATATATCTTATACATATGAAGTCTAAAGGTAAAAGAATAGTCGCCATAAGGGAGCATATATTCTTCCCTTGGAGTCCGTCCCCAACTGTTGACACATCCGAGTCCCATCTGCGCCTTGTCCACAAGAAGGTTGGTCAAATCTGACGGAGCAATATCCGATGAGTGAAGATTGTGCTTCTCCGGGCCTTCATCCAGAGACTCGACAGTATAATTCAGGGCGCTGAATGAGAACGGTTCATTTGCTTCTATACTGATAATCCTATCATTTGTAAACAAGCCACCTAATTCAACCCAGCGGACATCGGACTTATTTCCCGTCTCCTGAGGACGAATATAAGGATAATACTGATTCTTAACATACTGACTGAATATTCCTATGAACTCGGAATCTTTTCTGTCAGAATAATTCTCCCCCGGTCCTCTTCCATAATATTCAACATGATCAAAAGAAGACTTGAAAGGAAATTGCATTCCAAAACGGAAGAAACCAGGCTGAGTATCTTCGCCCCTATGGAAATTCTCCTCAACAGTAAGATCTCCATAATTATCCATAACATATCTCAGGGAAAGACTTCCACCCACATTGTCAAGGGCGAATTCCGCATTGACTGCCACCTTGCCGTCAAGTTCCTCAGACGTGAGGCTGACAAGCCTGAGGCCAGGGTCTTTCCAGACCGCGAACTTTTTCTGAAGCCCTGCGCCATAGTCATTGTCCGTAGGGGCTCTCCAGAAATTAGGAATAACGGCTGCTCCTGGAACAAGCAATTCAAATCCATTACACATCATAGAACTGATAAGGCCGCTATTGTTAATAGTAACAACAGCGGTGTCGGAACCTGTAACTCCATCCCAGGAGACAGAACTGGTCATAATATATCCTTCAGGAGTCTTGATAAGGGATGGGGAGAAATTCTGTTTGACTGATGAGGAGCCCAGGTGAAGGCCGAAATGGTATGAAGAGAGCGGAATCTGACTCTTTGCCACTAAATGGCCTTTCTTAAGAAGAGGCTCGGCCGATTTAAGCTTGTAATAAACGTTCAGGAGATACTCCCTGCCGTCATCGGCCGGACTGCCAAAGTCCAGGTCGATAATGGTTTTCTGCTGAGGAGCTACACTGATGTCACCTACGGAGCCGTGCCTGATGCTTTTGCCATCGGCAAGGAGTTCCCATTCAAGACGGACATTATCAAGACTGCGGAAGAAGTTCTCATTGAAGATTTCAATCTTGTTGTCCCCGGCAAGCCTTGTCCAGATGTTCTGCTGCCAGTAGGCGGCTTCACGCATATGAGGATTAGGCTTTCTGTCAGGACTTACGAGGCCGTTGTTGCAGAAATTGAAGTCGTGGACATCGGTCTTGTTGAAGTCTCCGCCGTAGGCGAAGAATGTGACAGAGTCCCGTTTCCAGCGGATACTCTGGTCAGCGAAGTCCCAGATGAAGCCGCCCTGGTATTTAGGGTATTTGCGGATGAGATCCCAGTACTCCTTGAAGCCGCCCAGGGAATTGCCCATGGCGTGAGCGTACTCGCACTGGATAAGAGGCAGGGTCTTGTCCGGATTCTCGCAGTAAGACTTGCAATCCCCATAGTCATAATACATAGGGCAGAAGATATCCGTATGGGATGAGTAACCAGCCCTCTCGTATTGGACAGGACGGGAAGGATCCATTCCCTTTACCTCTTCGTATGCGTCGTGGAAATTCTTGCCATCACCGGATTCGTTACCGAGAGACCAGAAGATGATGCTGGGATGGTTATAGTTGCGGCGTACGTTGTTGAAGTTTCTCTCAAGGACGGTCTGCGCAAAGCGCGGATCCTTGGCAAGACTCCTCTCACCGTAACCCATACCGTGAGCCTCAAGGTTGGTCTCGCAGACCACATAGAGTCCGTATTTATCACAGAGGTCGTACCAGAGGGCGTCATCGGTATAATGGCAGGTACGGACAGCGTTGAAGTTGTTCTCCTTCATAATGCGGATATCACGGATCATCTGCGCCTCGGTCACCACATAGCCGCCGTCAGGGTCAAGCTCGTGGCGGTTGACACCTTTGAAGAGGACTGGCTGACCGTTGACGAGAACCTGGGAGTTACGGACTTCAATCTTGCGGAAGCCCACATTGAAGGAGGCCTTGTCTTGCAGGCGTCCCTTTTTGTCAGACAGTTCCACGTCAAGAGTATAGAGGTTTGGGGTCTCTGCCGTCCATTTCTTTGGATTAACCACAAAGATGGATGCAGATACTCTGTATGGATTCTGTCTGGTAGTAGTCTGAGTCTGTTTTGCCACCTCGTTACCATCGGCATCCCTTAGGGTGAGGATTGTGCGGCAGTCTGCTGCGCACGCGAGTTTGACGTCAACGGAAAGTGTGGCATTCCTGTATTCGGAATCGAGGTCTGGGGTAAAGTTGACATCCCTGATATGAGTCTTGTTCCTTGCATAGAGGTAGCAGTCCCTTGAGATGCCGCTGAAGCGGAAGTAGTCCTGGTCCTCGAAGTAGGTGCCGTCACACCAGCGGAAAATCTGGAAAGCGATGAGATTTGTTGCGCCGGGCTTTATAAATCTGGTGACGTCAAACTCAGGCTCCATCTTGGAATCCTCGCTGTAACCGGCAAACTCGCCGTTGACCCATACGTAGACATTGCTGTTCATGGCTCCGGCATGGAGAACAACTTGCTTCCCCTGCCAGGAATCCGGAAGGTAGAGTTTGCGGCGGTATGAGCCTACGTGGTTGTTCTTGACAGGGACCAGAGGCGGGTTGTTCTGATACTCCCCTTCCCAGGCATAGCGGATATTGGTGTACTGAGGGTCTCCGAGTCCGTGGAGTTCCCACATTCCAGGGACTTTGATGTACCCCCAGGAGGAATCGTCATAGTCAGGATCCCAGAAGCCTACGGGTCTTCGGTCGGCATCCTTGACCCACGCAAATTTCCAATCGCCGGCAAGGCTGACGGCATCGGATTTCTCCCAGGTTGCAGTCTGGGTAAGCCTCTTTAAAGAATTGACTGAAGGGTCCTGCCACTCAGTAAAAGTCTGTGCGGACAAGGCTCCGCCTGCCGCCGGCATCAAGCACAACAGCGAGGCTACGATTGAAGTTTTAGTTTTAAAGTTCATAAAGCAGTGTTTTAATTATGAGACTGATAAGTTTAGGTTTTGTTAACAGGATTTTGCGGTTATTAGCTTTGATTGAATATATTCAACGGGTGGTCCTTAAGGAATGTCTCAACCTTGCTGATGTCCTTGTAGAACGGTTTGTCATCGATGATGGTACCGACAAGAGAGCGGATATCGTCATAGACCCTGCTCGTTGCGGGGGCAAGCCTGTCCTTGATGCCGAGACAGTCAATCGCCTGGGCAAGGGCGATGTACTGGATGGCGGTCACCTGATAGACGTTCTCTATGACGTGCTTGCAGATGAGCGCCGTGTTGGTGCCCATGCTGACTATATCCTGGTTGTCATTGTTATTTGGAATGCTATGGACATAGTTCGGCATCGCCAACGTCTGGCATTCGGCCGTGGTTGATGTGGCCGTGAACTGGCAGGCCTGCATTCCGTAATTCAGGCCTAGTGTACCGAGATTGAGGAATGGCGGCAGGATGCCGTTGATTCTGTCATGGAAGAGGTAGTTGAGCTGTCGCTCGGCAGTCATCGCTACCCTGACCATGGCAATCTTGACCTTGTCCTCCTCGAGGGAGATGTAGTCACCGTGGAAATTGCCGCCGTGATAGACGTTCCTGCTGTCAGGATCCACGATAGGATTATCGCTTGCGCAGTTGAGTTCCTCCTCAATCACCCTGTGGCTGTTCTGAAGTGTCTCGTAAACCGGACCGAGAATCTGCGGAGTGCATCGGAGCGAGTAATATGCCTGGACCTTGTGCTCGAAGACCTTCTGGCCGGCGTGGCCGTTATCGTAAAGTTCGTGCTCGCGCTTTTTGAGACAGCGGCTGCCATCGGAAAGTTCACGCATCTTTGCTGCGATGAAACTCTGGCCGTAGTGGTTGCGGCAGTCGTTGAGTTCCTCCGACATAAGGTCGTCGAAAGATGACGCGATTTCGTTCATCATTACAGACGCCATCGTAGCCCATTCGGTCAGCTGTTCGGCCTGGAACTGGTTGACCATGGCGATGCCGGTCATCACGGAAGTGCCGTTGGTAACGGAAAGGCCCTCACGGATATGGATACCCATAGGCTTGAGGCCGTTTTCTTTCATGACGTCGGCTGTTTTCCTCCATTCTCCCTTGTAGTGGACCTCGCCTTCTCCAATAAGGGTAAGGGCAATGTGCGCCAGTTGGACAAGGTCACCGCTGGCGCCTACGCTACCGTGCATAGGGATGAACGGATAGATTCCGCGGTTGATGAACTCGATGAGAAGCTCGCAAACTTCCGGGTGGATGCCGGAACGGCACTGGAGGAAGACTCCGAGGCGGGCAATCATGGCAGCCTTGACGTAAAGGTCTTCAAGCGGCTCGCCGGCGCCCGTAGAATGGCTGCGGATAATATTATACTGAAGTTCACTGAGACGGTCGTCATCGACCCTCCACTGAGCCATCGGGCCGAAACCCGTATTGATTCCGTAAATTATCTTGTCTGAAGCGAATTCCCTGAGGAATTCATAACAATTCTCAACGGCTTTAAGAGGAAGGCCGTCTTTTTTCAGGGACTCGCCCTGATAAAGGATGGCCTTCACTTGATCCAATGTTATAACTTTCATTTATTTTTTCAAGTAATACTCAATTGATGTCACGACACGGACTTTCTTTTCCTGAGGAGTATTTGAATCGCGGTCCGTTATCGAGAACTGGCCCTGGTTGGCCGTCTTGATCTTACCGAGTTTGCTGTCGCTGTCCTTTGCGAACTTGTCCGCTGCAGCGCGGGCGTTCTTGGTGGCCTCCTCTATCATCTGAGGCTTAATCTCGTTCAGGCCCTCGAAGGTGAACTGAGGCTTGCTGTCCCATTCTGTAGAGAGGACGATGCCCTTGGCAAGAAGCTCATTCTGGCGGTTCATTACCGCAAGGACTTTATCGACGTCCTGTGAGCAGACGGTTATGGTGCAGGATGCCACATAGCGGTACACCCTGTTCACATCCACATAGTTCTCGGAGAACTTGTCCGATACTGACGGGAGCGATACGGAAATCTCCTCCGCCTTGATACCTCCCTTATTGAGGAATTCAATGATGGAAGACTTTTCTCCCTCGATAGCTTTGTAGACGACATCCATGTCGTTACCCACGACCTTATAAACCAAAGGCCAGATAACCTTGTCCGCCTTAACTTCTTTTTCACAAAGTCCCTTGACGCTTACGGTCCTTTCATAAGAACGGAAGACCTTAGCTGTATGAGGGAGCATTAAGCCGAGAAATACGAGGCCCAAAAGGATGGGACCCATGCTGTTGTTATGTGAAGCTGCCATATCTAAATTTATTTAAATCATCAGTTTATCCATACAAATATCGTGAGGTTCCACAGGAACAGATTCGACAAGCTGGAACGGATAGCCGATGCCTATCTTTACTGCACGGGGAGCGGCCTTGAGGAAGCCGTCGTAGAAGCCCTTTCCACGGCCAAGCCGATGGAGTTCCCTGTCAAAGGCAATTCCCGGACAAACGATGACATCGATTTTGTCCAGTTCCGTAAAAACGGCGCCTTTGGGAATATAGATATCGAAGAAACTCTTGGACATATTCTTCTCATCATCATATACCCGGGCCCACATCTCTCCGGGGCCGATTACCTCCGGCAGAAGGACAGTCTTGCCAAGCGCATGGAGGGCAGAGAGAACCGGAAGGATATTTATCTCGTCCGGAAGAGGATGGAAGAGCATCACGACCCTGGCGTTGATGATATCCGGATCGGCAAGAAGATTCTTGCAGCACGCTTCGGACCATGCCGCCAGCTGAGTCTTGTCAGCCTCTTTCTTTGCCGCACGGATGGCGGCTCTGATTTCATCTTTTTCCATAGTGGATAACGTAAATCCAATAACAAATGTACATATAAAAAAGTATATATGGTTTCGTATATTTTATTATATTTATGAAGATGAAAAATTTCACATTATGCCAACAGAACTGATTCCTACACTACTGTTCTCTTTGTTTGCAGTAGGTTTTGCTCCAGGGCCGGCCAACATCTATGCGATGACCTGCGCTCTGAAGAGCAACAGGAAAGACGCCATGAAAGCCTGGTCTGGAATGGTACTGGGATTCTTGACGGCAGCCTTTATTGCGGCCGTTGCGGTATATCTGGCAGAGCAGGCTCTTGAAGAATATATCAAATACGTAAAATATGTCGGAGCGGGTTATCTGGCCGTGCTTGCGTGGCAGACCTACAGGAGCGACATAAAAGAAGATAACAGCAGGCTTTGCTCATTCTGGAACGGTTTTCTTGTTCAGCTTACAAATGCCAAACTGATACTCTTCGACCTTACAATCTACACATCATACATCCTCCCCTATTCCGAGATGTTCTCCGACCTGGAAACCGCCATACTATGGCTGCTGATTCCCGGGCCGCTGGCAAATTCTGTATGGCTCATCGTCGGCTCGATGCTTCAGAAGATTGTACACAAATATCAAAAGGCAATCAATAAAACGCTCAGTTTGATGCTGATAGGCTGCGCTATAATGATTGCCCTTTGAGAGTGAAGCTTTCGCTTCTATGTATTAAAGTATTCCTGTCTTGTTACAGTTTACAGTCTAGTAGGCGAACATAGGGTATGAAGCCATCATCTCGTTGACTTCCTTCTTGACGGCTGCGATGTTTGCCTCGTTCTCAGGATCGTCGAGAACTCTCTCGATGAAGGCTGCAATCTTGACCATCATATCCTCCTTGGCGCCACGTGTAGTAATTGCCGGAGTTCCGAGACGGATACCACTGGTCTGGAATGCTGAACGGGTATCGAACGGAACCATGTTCTTGTTGACGGTAATGTCTGCCTTTACGAGGGCTGTCTCGGCAACTTTACCTGTGAGTTCAGGATATTTAGAACGGAAATCCACGAGCATTGAGTGGTTGTCAGTACCACCGCTGACGATTGTGAATCCTCTCTTCATAAGCTCGTCAGCAAGTACGGCAGCGTTCTTCTTAACCTGCTTTGCGTACTCCTTGAACTCTGGCTGGAGAATCTCGTTGAACGCAACGGCCTTGGCAGCAATGATGTGCTCAAGCGGACCGCCCTGCTGTCCAGGGAAGACTGCGCTGTTAAGGATCTGGCTCATCATCTTGACCTCTCCCTTAGGAGTGGTACGGCCCTGAGGATCTACGAAATCCTTTCCGAGAAGAATAATACCACCGCGTGGGCCGCGAAGAGTCTTATGAGTTGTGCTGGTAACGATGTGAGCATATTTAACTGGGTTCTCGAGAAGACCGGCCGCAATAAGACCTGCAGGGTGAGCCATATCGATCCTAAGGAGGGCGCCAACCTTGTCGGCAATCTCACGCATCCTCTTATAATCCCACTCACGGCTGTAAGCGGAACCACCGCCGATGATAAGCTTTGGCTTGTTCTCAATAGCGAGCTTCTCCATCTCATCGTAATCCACACGACCCGTCTCCTTATTGAGGTTGTAACCAATAGCCTTGTAGAGGATACCGCTGGTATTGACACGTGATCCGTGGCTGAGATGTCCACCGTGATCAAGGTTAAGACCCATAAATACGTCTCCCGGCTTGAGAACAGCCAGAAGCACTGCCGCATTTGCCTGTGCACCGCTGTGAGGCTGAACGTTTGCATACTCGGCGCCGAAGATCTTCTTTACGAGATCAATGGCGAGCTGCTCCACCTGGTCAACCACTTCGCAACCGCCGTAATAACGCTTGCCAGGATAACCCTCAGCATATTTATTGGTGAGGCAAGAACCCATGGCTTCCATAACTTCCGGGCTTACGAAGTTCTCACTGGCGATAAGCTCGATTCCACGTGCCTGACGCTGGTGTTCCTTCTCAATAAGATCAAAGACGATGTCTGCTCTTTTCATTACACTATAGCTAACTGTTTAACAATTTACATACCCCTGTCCTAAGGGCAGGCCAAATATAATTAAAAATTTTAAAATCCCAATAAAAATACTGTTTCAGAATCGAGACGATGAATAATTATTCTTTAATACAGTATATATCATAGATTAAAATATAAGCATCCGTATTTTAAAATTAATTAGAAACGATAGAAACAGTCTTATCAAGAAGAACGTTCCATTATAAACAGGCGATATGACATTATTTTTTGCTAAAAAATTGTTCAAAAAATTTGGATATAACAAAAATGTATCATAATTTAGCATTGATAAGCGTCAAAAAACGTAAATAAATAATCA